>NZ_JBRBEM010000002.1:0-211173 GCF_052805615.1 Pelomicrobium sp. P1 | reverse complement strand
TGCCGGGAGGCCAAGGTGAGGCCGGAGCTAAAACGTGGTGAAGGCTGTGAAGTCGGTGCTATGAGCGAAGGCGGTGCCGGGTGCGATCGCGCGGGCGCGGCGCTTGAGTTTCAGCGCAGGCTCACCTTTGCCGGGAGGCCAAGGTGAGGCCGGAGCTAAAACGTGGTGAAGGCTGTGAAGTCGGTGCTATGAGCGAAGGCGGTGCCGGGTGCGATCGCGCGGGCGCGGCGCTTGAGTTTCAGCGCAGGCTCACCTCAGTCCCATCTCTCCCCATGGGAGAGAGGGCCGGGACGGCGATAGATGGGTCTTCGAACATTTTGCCGAAGGCTAAGGGGCGCCGGCGTAGCTGGCGCCTTGCTGCGTTAAAATAAAAATTTTCGCTTCAGCCAGGGGAGAATCTCCATGCCTATCCGAGTCGCCATCAACGGCTACGGCCGCATCGGCCGCAACATCCTGCGCGCCCTGTACGAGTCCGGCCGCAAAGACATCCAGATCGTGGCGGTGAACGACCTGGGCGACGCCAAGACCAACGCTCACCTCACCCGCTATGACACGGTGCACGGCAAGTTCCCGGGCGAGGTCAAGGTGGACGGGGACGCCATGGTGGTGAACGGGGACCGGATCCGCGTGCTCTCCGTGAGGAACCCCGCAGACCTGCCCTGGAAGGAGTTGAACGTGGATGTGGTGCACGAATGCACCGGGCTTTTCACCAGCAAGGAGAAGGCCTCCGCTCATCTCGCCGCGGGGGCGAAGAAGGTCATCATCTCCGCGCCCGGGGAAAAGGACGTGGACGCCACGGTGGTCTACGGTGTGAACCACAGCGTGCTCAAGGCGAGCCACACCGTGATCTCTAACGCCTCCTGCACCACCAACTGCCTGGCGCCGCTCGCGAAGGTGCTGCACGAGAAAATCGGCGTGGTCCATGGCCTGATGACCACCATCCACTCTTACACCAACGACCAGGTGCTGATCGACGTGTACCACAAGGACCTGCGGCGCGCCCGCTCGGCCACTATGTCCCAGATCCCCACCAAGACCGGCGCCGCCGCCGCCGTGGGCCTGGTGCTGCCGGAGCTCGCCGGCAAGCTGGACGGATTCGCCATTCGCGTGCCCACGGTCAACGTCTCTCTGGTGGACCTTTCCTGCGTGGTGGCGCGGCCCACCAGCAAGGAGGAGATCGACCAGGCGATGAAGGTTGCGGCCCAGAACGAGCTCAAGGGCATCCTCAAGGTCTGCGACGAGCCTCTAGTGTCCATGGACTTCAACCACGACCCGGCCTCCAGCATCTACGATGCGACCCTCACCAAGGTGACAGGCGGCACCTTCGTCAAAGCCCTGGCCTGGTATGACAACGAGTGGGGCTTCTCCAACCGGATGCTGGACACCACGGTCGCATGGATGAGCGCCAAGTGAGCGGGTGCGCAGGCAAGCCCCGGGCGTTGGGGCGAAGGCTCACGGCGCGAAGCGCCGTGAAGCGAGGGAAGGCGAGCGGCCGGAGCCACAACCGCCCAGGGCTTCTCCAACCGGATGCTGGATACCACCGTGGCCTGGATGAACGCGAGATGAGCGGGTTCGGAGGGCGATCCACCCTCGTTGCGGGAGGCGCGCCATGGCGGTGCTGAAGATGACCGATGTGGATCTCCGGGGCAAGCGGGTGTTCATCCGCGCCGACCTGAACGTCCCCATGGACGACGCGGGCCGCATCACCGACGACACCCGCATCCGCGCGTCTCTGCCCGCCATCCGCTACGCCCTGGAGCAAGGGGCGGCGGTGATGGTGACCTCCCATCTCGGGCGTCCCACCGAAGGGGAGCTCAAGCCCGAGGACTCCCTCGCCCCGGTGGCCGAGCGCCTCTCGGCGCTGCTGGGACGGAAGATCCCCCTGATCCGGGACTGGGTGGACGGGATAGAAGTGAAGCCCGGCGAGGTGGTGATGCTGGAGAACTGCCGCGTCAACAAAGGCGAGAAGAAAAACGACGACGCCCTCGCCCAGAAGATGGCGGCCCTGTGCGACGTCTACGTGAACGACGCCTTCGGCACGGCCCACCGGGCCGAGGCCACCACCCATGGGATCGCCAAGTACGCCCGGGTGGCCTGCGCTGGGCCCCTCCTGGCGGCGGAACTGGAGGCCCTGGGCAAGGCCTTGGAGAACCCGAGGCGGCCCCTGGTGGCCATCGTGGGCGGCTCCAAGGTCTCCACCAAGCTCACCATCCTCAAGAACCTGGCGCTGCGGGTGGACCAGCTCATCGTAGGGGGCGGCATCGCCAACACCTTCATCCTGGCGGCTGGGGGGAAAATCGGCAAATCCTTGGCGGAACCTGAGCTGGTGGATGAAGCCAGGGAAATCATGCGGCTTATGGAGGAGCGGGGCGGCGGGGTGCCCATCCCTATCGACGTGGTGTGCGCCAAAGAGCTATCGCCGAAAGCAAAAGCAGAGCTTAAGGCCACGAAGGACGTGGCCGACGACGACCTGATCCTGGATATCGGGCCCCAGTCCGCGACCGCCCTGGAGGCCTTCGTCCGCCAGGCGGGCACGGTGGTGTGGAACGGCCCCCTGGGGGTTTTCGAGTACGACCCGTTTGGGGAAGGCACCCGACGGCTGGCCCTGGCCATCGCCGGGTCTTCGGCCTTTTCCATCGCCGGAGGCGGGGACACCCTGGCGGCCATCGCCAAATACGGGGTCGGGGACAAGATCTCCTATATTTCCACAGGGGGCGGAGCGTTCCTGGAGTTTCTTGAGGGAAAGAAGCTGCCGGCGGTCGAAATTCTCGAGCAACGCGCTTCCGGATAATGAAACGCGGTTCCATCATATGGGCTATGGGAGTAAACTTTAAGGCTTCCAACCCATCCGATGGAACCGCATATGCTACGCCGCACCAAGATTGTCGCCACGTTGGGACCTGCTTCGAGCGATCCCAAAGTGCTGGAGCGCATGATCGATGCGGGGGTGGATGTGGTGCGCATGAACTTTTCCCACGGTACCGTGGAGGAGCACGTCAAGCGCGCCGAGCTGGTGCGCTCCCTTGCCCGCAGCGCCGGCCGCACCGTGGCCATCCTCGCGGATCTGCAGGGCCCCAAGATCCGCATCGGCAAGTTCGAGCGGGGCAAAGTCACCCTGGTGCCGGGCCAGACTTTCATTCTGGACGCCGAGTGCAAGCTGGGCAACGAAGAGCGGGTCGGGCTCGACTACAAGGAGCTTCCCAACGATGTGTCCAAGGGCGCGATCCTGCTTTTGGACGACGGGCGCATCGTGCTCGAAGTGGAGAGGGTCAAGGGCCCCGAAATCTACACCCGGGTGATCGCTGGGGGGGTGCTGTCCAACAACAAGGGCATCAACCGCCGCGGCGGTGGTCTCACGGCGCCGGCGCTTACAGAGAAGGATGTGGAGGACTTGAAGACCGCGGTGGCGCTCAAGGCCGATTACCTGGCGGTCTCGTTCCCCCGGTCGGGCCAGGACATGCGGGCGGCCCGGGAGCTACTGCACGAAGCGGGCGGCAAGTCCCTCCTGGTGGCCAAGATCGAGCGGGCCGAGGCGATCGACGCTCTGCCCGAGATCCTGGACGAATCCGACGCCATCATGGTGGCGCGGGGGGATCTCGCGGTGGAAATCGGCGACGCGGTGGTGCCGGCGCTGCAGAAGCGCATGATCAAAATGGCCCGTGCCCGCAACCGCCTGGCGATCACCGCCACCCAGATGATGGAGTCCATGGTCTCCAACCCCGTGCCCACCCGGGCCGAGGTGTCCGACGTGGCCAACGCCGTGTTGGACGGCACGGATGCGGTGATGCTCTCCGCCGAGACGGCCGTGGGCCAGTATCCGGTGGAGACGGTGGAAACCATGAGCCGGGTGTGCGTCGAGGCGGAAAAACAGATGGAAATCCACCTGGACCGGGACTTCATGGACCAGGTGTTCACCCGCATCGACCAGTCCATCGCCATGGCGGCCCTCTTCACCGCCTATCACCTCAAGGCCAAGGCTATCGGGGCGCTCACCCAGTCCGGCTCTACCGCTCTGTGGATGTCCCGCATGAACTCGGGGGTGCCGATCTACGGCCTGACTCCCGTGGTGGAGACCAGGCGCAAGATGGCCCTGTTCTCGGGCGTGCATCCGATCCGCTTCAATCCCCCCTCCCACGACCGGGAGGAGACCCTGCGGGCGGCGGAGGACGAACTGCTGCGGCGCGGCGCGGTGCGGGAAGGCGATTTGATCGTTTTGACCATCGGCGAGGCGGTGGGCCTCGCCGGACATACCAATACGCTAAAGGTCGTGCGCGTGGGCGAGTATCGAATCACCCAGGGCCTTACCCAGGCCGCGGCGAGGCCGCGGCGCAGGAAGGCCTGAGGGCATCTCGTTTCCCACACAATAGGAGGTTGCCATGGCTCTGATCGCACTGCGCCAGCTTCTCGACCACGCCGCGGAACACGGCTACGGCGTGCCGGCGTTCAACATCAACAACCTGGAGCAGATCCAGGCCATCATGCAGGCCGCCGACGAGACCGACAGCCCCGTGATCATGCAGGCTTCCGCCGGGGCCCGTAAGTACGCGGGGGAGGCATTCCTGCGCCACATGGTGCTGGCCGCGGTGGAGCAGTATCCCCACATCCCGGTGGTGCTGCACCAGGACCACGGTGCGAGCCCCGCCGTGTGCCAGGCCTCGATCCGCTCGGGATTTACCAGCGTCATGATGGACGGCTCCCTCAAGGAGGACATGAAGACGCCCGCCTCCTACGAGTACAACGTGGAGGTCACGCGCCGGGTGGTGGAAATGGCCCACTGGGTGGGCGTATCGGTGGAGGGCGAGCTCGGCTGCCTGGGGTCGCTGGAGACCATGACCGCCGGCAAGGAAGACGGGTCGGGCGCGGAAGGGGCCCTCACCCACGACATGCTCCTCACCGACCCGGAGCAGGCGGCCGAGTTCGTGCGGGAGACCCAGGTGGACGCCCTGGCGGTGGCCATCGGCACCTCCCATGGGGCCTACAAGTTCTCGCGGCCTCCCACCGGCGACATCCTGGCCATGGACCGGATCAAGGAGATCCACCGCCGCATCCCCAATACCCACCTGGTGATGCATGGCTCCAGCAGCGTGCCCCAGGAGTGGCTGCAGGTGATCCGGGAGTACGGCGGCGAGATGAAGGAAACCTACGGCGTGCCGGTGGAGGAAATCCAGGAAGGCATCCGCCATGGGGTGCGCAAGGTGAACATCGACACCGACATCCGTCTTGCCATGACCGGCGCCATGCGTCGCTCCCTGGCCAAGAACAAGAGCGAGTTCGACATCCGCAAGTTCCTTAAGGAAGCGATGCTCGCGGCGAAGGAGATCTGCAAAGCGCGCTTCGAGGCCTTCGGCACCGCGGGCCAGGCCTCCCGCATCGACCCGATTCCCCTGGATGCCATGGCCCGGATGTACGCCAAAGGTGAGTTGAAGCAGGTGGTGCGCTGAAGCCTCGCTCCCGCTCCATGGGGTGATTTTTGCACCGGAAAGGCGGCCGCCCGGCCGCCTTCACCCACCTGTTGCCCGAACGGCTGCTCCAGGGCGACGGAAATCGCCGCTCGCTGGCACCCTTCAGGCGTGGACCTTCTCCGGCGCCTTGCTCTGCATTAGGCGCTCGGCCTGCTTGAGCAGGAACTCGCGGAACGCCTCGGCCACCTTGGACAGGCGCTTCTGCTGCCGGTGCACCAGGTACCAGTTGCGCCGGATCGGAAAGCCCACCACGTCCAGCACCTTGAGCCGCTTGGTCTCCAGCTCCAGCTCGATGGTGTGGTAGGACACCACACCCAGCCCCATCCCGGCCTGCACCGCTTGCTTGATCGCCTCGTTGGTGCCCATTTGCATGCTGGTCTTGAGCTGCACCCGGTGCTCGGCGAAAAAGCGCTCCATAGCGCCCCGGGTACCCGAGCCGGGCTCGCGGATGACGAACACCTCCTCGGCGAGCCGCTTCATGGGGATGCGCTTTTCCTTGGTGAGGGGATGGCTGGGGGGCGCGATTACCACCAGGGGGTTTTCCATGAACGGCTGCCAGCGCACGTCTAGCCCTTCCGGCGGCAGTCCCATGATGGCCAGATCGATCTCGTTCTCCGCCAGTTGCCGCAGCACCGTCTCCCGGTTCACCACGGAGAGACTCACCTGGACGCCGGGGTGCTGCTGCACGAAGCGGGCGAGGAGCTGGGGCGCGAAGAAATTGGCCGTGGACACCACCGCGATGGCCAGGCGCCCGCGCTCCAGGCCCTTCAACTCGTTCAGTGCGTGCTCCATGTCCGAGAGCTGCTGGGCGACGGCCCGGCTGTAGTGGTAGATCTCCTTGCCTGCTTCAGTGAGGTAGATCTTCTTGCCGATTTGCTCGAAGAGGGGTAGCCCCACCTGGTTTTCGAGCTGCTTGATCTGCATGGACACCGCCGGCTGGGAAAGAAACAGTTCCTCCGCCGCTCGGGAAAAGGACAGGTGCCGGGCGACCGATTCGAACACCCGCAATTGGCGCAGGGTCACATGCAGCATGGCGAGCTCCGCCTCGTGGAAACTAAGCTTCAGCTTATCATTACAATTAAAAAATACAAGTTTCGCTTATAGTTTGCCAGGGCTACACTTTTTCCATCTTTCACGTTCAGCCCGAGAGGGAGACCGACCATGGGCACTATCACAGATCCGAAGGAACGCTACAAAGCGGGGGTCATCCCCTACAAGGTCATGGGCTACTGGGAGCCCGATTACCAGCCCAAGGACACCGACGTTATCGCCCTGTTCCGCGTCACGCCCCAGGAAGGAGTCGAGCCGGAAGAGGCCGCTGCGGCGGTGGCGGGCGAGTCCTCCACCGCCACCTGGACCGTGGTGTGGACCGACCGGCTCACGGCTTGCGAGATGTACCGGGCCAAGGCCTACCGGGTCGATCCCGTGCCCAACCGCCCGGGCGAATATTTTGCCTATATCGCCTATGACCTGGACCTTTTCGAGCCGGGCTCCATCGCCAACCTGACCGCTTCCATCATCGGCAACGTGTTCGGGTTCAAGGCGGTGAAGGCCTTGCGGTTGGAGGACATGCGCATCCCCGTCGCTTACGTTAAGACCTTCGATGGGCCGCCCACCGGGATCGTAGTGGAGCGGGAGCGGCTAGACAAGTTCGGCCGACCCCTGCTCGGCGCCACCGTCAAGCCCAAGCTGGGGTTGTCGGGGCGCAACTACGGACGGGTGGTGTACGAAGCGCTGCGCGGGGGCCTGGACTTCACCAAGGACGACGAAAATATCAACTCCCAGCCGTTCATGCACTGGCGCGACCGCTTCCTCTACTGCATGGAGGCGGTCAACCGGGCCGCGGCCGAGACCGGCGAGGTGAAAGGCCACTATCTGAACGTCACCGCGGCCACCATGGAGGACATGTACGAGCGGGCGGAATTCGCCAAGGAGCTGGGTTCGGTCATCATCATGATCGACCTGGTGATCGGCTACACCGCCATCCAGTCCATGGCCAAGTGGGCGCGCAAGAACGATATGATCCTGCACCTGCACCGAGCCGGTCATGGCACCTACACGCGCCAAAAGAACCACGGCATCTCTTTCCGCGTGATCGCCAAGTGGATGCGCATGGCCGGTGTGGACCATATCCACGCCGGCACCGTGGTGGGCAAGCTGGAAGGCGACCCCAACACCGTGCAGGGCATCTACAACGTGCTGCGCGAGCCCCGCAACACGGTGGATCTGCCCCGCGGCATCTTCTTCGAGCAGGACTGGGCGGGCTTGCGCAAGGTGATGCCGGTCGCCTCCGGCGGCATCCACGCCGGGCAGATGCACCAGCTCCTCACCTACCTGGGGGAGGACGTGGTGCTGCAGTTCGGCGGCGGCACCATCGGCCATCCCATGGGCATCGCCGCCGGAGCCACCGCGAACCGGGTGGCGCTGGAGGCCATGGTGCTGGCGCGCAACGAAGGCCGCAACATCTGGGAAGAAGGCCCCCAGATCCTGGAGCAGGCGGCCAAATGGTGCCAGCCCCTGCGGGCCGCGCTAGACGTGTGGAAGGACATCACCTTCAACTACGCCTCCACAGACACGCCGGACTTCGTGCCGTTGGAGACCCCCGTCGCCTGAATCGAGGAGCAGCCATGAGACTGACCCAAGGCACTTTTTCCTTCCTGCCCGACCTTACCGACGAGCAGATCAAGAAACAGATCGAGTATTCCCTCAGGCAGGGCTGGGCGATCAACGTGGAATTCACTGATGACCCCCACCCGCGCAATACCTACTGGGAGATGTGGGGCATCCCCATGTTCGACCTCAAGGACCCTGCGGGCATCATGTACGAGGTCAACGCCTGCCGCAAGGCCTACCCCGACCACTACATCCGGGTGACGGCCTACGACTCCACCCGGGGCTGGGAGACGCCGCGCCTGTCCTTCATCGTGCAGCGGCCCAAGGAGGAACCGGGTTTCCATCTTTGGCGCCAGGAGGCCCAAGGGCGTACGATCCGCTACACCATCCATTCCTACGCCACCGACAAGGCCAAGGGCGAGCGCTACCGCTAACCCAAAGCGGCGGGCATGGTGCCCGCCGCCCTTGGCCGTGCGTCACGCGCAGTCAAACGAGGTGAACGAGGCATGGCACGTGTTCTGATCCCTTTGGCGGATGGCTTCGAGGAGCTGGAAGCGGTCGCAGTGATCGACATCCTGCGTCGCGCCGGGATCCAGGTCGTGGTTGCGGGTCTGGGCGCGGGGCCGGTGAAGGGCTCGCGCCACACCGTGCTCCATCCGGACGAGACGCTCGATGCGGTCATGAACGAGGACTTCGACATGATCGTGCTGCCTGGCGGCATGCCGGGTGTCGCGCACCTGCGCGAGGACGCCCGCGTCCGCGAGCTGCTCGAGCGGTTCCGATCGAAGGGCCGTTACCTCGCCGCGATCTGCGCCGCGCCGTCGATCCTCGCGGCCTACGGCCACCTCGACGGCAAGCAGGCGACGAGCAACCCGAAGTTCAAGGACCAGGTCGCCATCGACCGCGTGCGTTACCGCGAGGAGGCGGTGGTCGAAGACGGTACCGTGATCACTTCGCGCGGTCCGGGCACGTCCATCCCATTCGCGCTTGCGCTGGTCGAGAAGCTCGCCGGTCGCGACAAGCGGAACGAGGTCGAGAGCGGGTTGGTGCTACCCGCCTGAACACGCCATGACCCTCACGGAGGCACGTTGATGAGCAGCGAACCCCTGCCTTACCCCGCCGCTCCCGAGGCCGCCGTGGACCTGGAGGCGGAATTCCGGGCCTCCAACGTCCAGGAGGTCCTCGACCAGCTCGACCGGGAGCTGGTGGGGCTCGCGCCGGTGAAGACGCGCATCCGCGAGATCGCGGCCCTGCTGCTGGTGGACCGGGTGCGGCGCAAGCTCCATCTGACCTCCGAGACCCCTACGCTGCACATGTCCTTCACCGGCAATCCGGGCACCGGAAAGACCACCGTGGCGCTGCGCATGGCCGACATCCTGCACCGTCTCGGCTACGTGCGCCAGGGCCACCTGGTGGCGGTGACGCGGGATGACCTGGTGGGCCAGTACATCGGCCATACCGCCCCCAAGACCAAGGAAGTGCTGAAAAAAGCCATGGGCGGGGTCCTGTTCATCGACGAGGCCTACTACCTCTACCGCCCCGAGAACGAGCGCGACTACGGCCAGGAGGCCATCGAGATCCTGCTCCAGGTGATGGAGAACCAGCGCGACGACCTGGTAGTGATCCTCGCCGGCTATAAGGACAAGATGGATCGTTTCTTCCAGAGCAATCCGGGCATGCGCTCCCGCATCGCCCACCACATCGATTTTCCGGACTACGCGCCCGAGGAGCTGTTGGCGATCGGCAAGCTCATGCTGGCGCAACAGAACTACCGCTTGAGTCCCGAGGCCGAAGAGGTGTTCAAGGACTATATCCGGCGGCGCATGGGATTGCCCCATTTCGCCAACGCCCGCTCCATCCGCAATGCCCTGGACCGGGCGCGGCTGCGGCAGGCGAACCGCCTGTTCGCCAGCCGCGGCAAGCCTCTGACGCGGGAGCAGATCATGACCATCGAGCCGACGGACCTGCTGCAGAGCCGGATCTTCCGCGAGGACGCGCCTGCCTCCGAACAGTGAGCGCGGCGCCCGGCGGCCCGTTTCAGCCCGAATCGCCATGGCACTGGAGGCGGTCATCTTCGACGTGGACGGCACCCTGGCCGACACCGAGCGGGACGGGCACCGGGTGGCGTTCAACGCCGCTTTCGCCGAGGCGGGGCTCGCCTGGCACTGGGACGCGGTGCTCTACGGCCGGCTACTGTCGGTCACCGGCGGCAAGGAGCGCATACGCCACTACGCCGAGCGCTTCGATCCCGGGACGGCCCGGCGTGCCGACTTCGCGGAGCTGGTGCAAGCGCTGCACCGGCGCAAGACCCGCATCTATACGGATCTGGTGGCGCAAGGGCGCATTGCCTTCCGCCCTGGCGTGAGACCGCTGCTGGAAGCGTTGCGGGCCGAGGGACTGCGCCTCGCCATCGCCACCACCACGACGCCGGACAACGTCCAGGCCCTCCTGGAAGCGAACCTGGGGCCGGCGGGCCCGGCCTGGTTCGAGGTGATCGGCGCTGGGGACGTGGTGGGGGCCAAGAAGCCAGCGCCCGACATCTATGCCTGGGTGCTGGACCGGCTCGGGCTGAGCCCCCAGGCGTGCCTGGCGGTGGAAGATTCCGAGAACGGGCTGCGCTCGAGCCTGCAGGCGGGGCTCGCGACCCTGATCGTGGTCAACGACTACACGCTGGGCCAGGACTTCGTTGGCGCGGTGGCGGTCGTCAGCGGCTTCGGCGAGCCGGAACGGCCCTTCCGGGTGCTGCGCGGCAGCGCCCATGGCAAACGCTGGGCGGATCCCGGCTTGCTGCGGGCCTGGCACGCCGAGGCGCTGAAGGGCGGCGGTAAAGATGTCTTATCGTAACGATAAGAAGATCGATTTGTTGTCGGGACGCTGGCGCCGCTATAGTGACAAATGGCTTACCCGCGCGCTCTGGGAGATGAAGCCAGCGCTCTGGGCGCAGGGGACGGCTTTCCTCCACTCTGACGGTTCGTTGTACCACTGCGCACGTCCGTTGGACTTAGACCCTTACCGCTTCCGCGGAAGGGTCTTTTCTTTTGGACGATCCACGGTACGGACGGGTGGAAAGGCGCCGGCTGCGTTTTCTGCGAGGAGTTGAGTCCATGCCCCTCGTCCACTTCTCAGACCTGCTTGCCCACGCCTACCGCCACCGCTACGCGGTGGGCGCCTTCGATCTGGTGGGTCTCGAGTTCCTGGAAGCGGCGCTCTCGGGGGCCGAAGCCACCCGTGCCCCGGTGATCCTGTCCCTGGCCGAATCCCACTTCGAGCACTATGACTTCGATACCTTGATGCCGGCGGTAGTGGCGGCGGCCCGCCGGGCCGCGGTGCCGGTGGCCATCCATCTGGACCACGGCTCGGGCCTGGAATCGGTCGAGCGGGCGATCCGGCTGGGGGCCAATGCGGTGATGGTGGACGCCTCACACTTGCCGTTCGCCGACAACGTGGCCCGCACCCGCGAAGTCGTGGAATTTGCCCACGCCTGCGGCGTGCCGGTGGAGGGGGAGCTCGGCTACGTGGCCGGCGTCGAAGGCGAAGACGCGGAAAAACATCCGGGCGAGCCGGTCTACACTTCCCCGGAAGAAGCGCGCCTGTTCGTCGAACAGACCGGTGTGGATTGCCTCGCGGTTTCGGTCGGCACCGTCCACGGCCGTCTGCGGGGTCGGCCCCGGCTCGATTTCGAGCGCCTGGCCCGCATCAACTCGGCCCTGGGGATTCCGCTGGTCATCCATGGCGGGACCGGCCTGGAAGACGGCGAGTTCCGACGGCTCATCGAAAACGGCGTGGCCAAGATCAATTACTACACGGCTCTTTCGGACGCCGCCGCGGCGGCGGTCCGGGAAGCGGCAGCGCAGGACCCCAAGGCGGGTTATACCCGGCTCATCGCCGGCGTGCGCCGGGCCGTCCAGGCAGAGGTGGCACGGGTGAACACCGTGTTCGGCAGTGCCGGGCGCGCTGAAGCGGCGCTCGCCGCCTGCCGCCCCTGGCGGGAGGTGGCGCACGTGGTCGTCTTCAATCCGAACGACCTGTCGCCCGAGGAAATGGAGGGTTGGATCGCCGAGGGACGGGAACGGCTCGCGCGGGTGCCGGGCGTGCGGCGCGTGGACGCGGGCCGGGCGCTCACCCCGCACGCCCGCTACCAACGGGTCTGGCTGGTGCGGTTTGCCTCGCGCGCGGTGGTCGACACTTATGCCCGGCATCCGGAGCACGTGGCCTACGCCGACCGGCGTTTCCGGCCCCACGCCGCCGATCGGCTCACCATCGACTTCGAGCTGGAGCCTTGAGGGGCGCGGGCGCGGATTCCACGCCAATCCACGGAGCATGCCATGTTGAACGAGAAGACCACCCTCACCCAGTTCATGATCGAGGAGCAACGCCAGGTCGGCGGCTCGGGAGACTTCACCGGGCTGCTGAACGATATCGTCACCGCTTGTAAGGTGATCGCCAACGCGGTGAACAAAGGGGCCTTGGTGGGCGCGTTGGGCGAGGCGGGCGTGCAGAACGCGCAAGGGGAGACCCAGAAGAAGCTGGACGTGATCGCCAACGAGGTGATGCTGCGCTCCAACGAGTGGGCCGGGCATCTGGCGGCGATGGCCTCCGAGGAGCTGGAGGAGATCTACCCCATTCCGGCGCGCTATCCGCGCGGCAAGTACTTGCTGGTGTTCGATCCCTTGGACGGATCCAGCAATATCGACGTCAACGTGTCGGTGGGGACGATCTTTTCCATCCTGAGGCTCCCCCCGGGGGCGGTCGAGCTACGGCTTGAACACTTCCTCCAGCCCGGCGTCCGGCAGGTGTGCGCCGGCTACGCCATCTACGGACCGGCCACCATGATGGTGCTGACCAGCGGTCACGGCGTGAACGGGTTCACCCTGGACCGGGAAGTGGGCGAGTTCATCCTGACCCATCCCAAGATCACCATCCCCGCCGATACCCGGGAGTTCGCCATCAACGCCTCCAACGAACGGTTCTGGGAGCCGCCGGTCAAGCGCTACGTCGACGAATGTCTGGCCGGCACCACCGGGCCCCGGGGCGTCAACTTCAACATGCGCTGGATCGCCTCCATGGTGGCTGACGTGCACCGGATCCTCATGCGGGGCGGCGTGTTCATGTACCCCCGCGACACCAAGGACCCGTCGAAGCCCGGACGTCTGAGGCTGCTGTACGAGGCCAATCCCATGGCCTTCATCGTCGAGCAGGCCGGGGGTCTGGCCTCCACCGGCTATGAGCGTATCCTGGACCTGCGGCCCACCGAGTTGCACCAGCGGGTGCCGGTGATCCTGGGCTCGAAGAACGAGGTGGCGCGCATCGTCGGCTACCACCGGGAACCGGCGTTCGCCTGAGGGGCGCCAGGCGATCTCCGTGACTCGCCGCCGGGGGCGCTGCAGGCGCAGGGGAAACAATCCCGGCGAGGGCGAAGAGCGTTTTCGCCGCGGCCTTTGCTTTTGCGCTTGTTCCGCGTCCCTTGGGGCATGATCTTGCTCTCCCTGGGGGGCGGCGGCGGGTATAATGTCGCCTTTTTCCAGGCCAGCGGCGATGGATCGACCCTTGGTCGGGGTGGTGATGGGCAGCCAGAGCGACTGGGAGGTGATGCAGCACGCCGCCCGGATGCTGGAAGCGCTGGGCGTGCCCTTCGAGGCGCGGGTCGTCTCCGCCCATCGGACCCCGGACGACATGTTTGACTACGCGGCCACCGCAGCCGAGCGCGGGCTCGTGTGCCTCATTGCCGGCGCGGGCGGGGCAGCCCATCTGCCCGGTATGCTCGCCGCCAAGACCACCCTGCCCGTGCTCGGGGTGCCGGTGCCTTCCCGGCACCTCCAGGGGCTGGATTCGCTGCTTTCCATCGTGCAGATGCCCAGGGGCGTGCCGGTCGCCACCTTCGCCATTGGCGAGGCGGGCGCGGCCAACGCGGGGTTGTTCGCTGCTGCCATCGTCGCCACCCGCGACGAGAGCGTGAAGATGCGGCTCGCCCAGCATCGGGAGCAGCTGAAGGAAGCGGTGCGTCAGATGAAACTGCCGGTACCATGATTCCACCAGGTGCGACGCTGGGGCTGCTCGGCGGGGGACAACTGGGCCGCATGTTTACCATGGCGGCCCAGAGGATGGGCTACCGGGTGGCGGTGCTGGATCCCGGATTGCACAGCCCGGCGGGGGATGTGGCCGACGAGCACATTCGCGCCGATTACGCCGATCCCGCGGGGCTCGCCCGGCTCGCCCGCTCCTGCGCCGCCGCCACCACCGAGTTCGAGAACGTGCCCGCGGAAGCCTTGAGCTTCCTTGCCCGGCACTGCGTGGTGAGCCCTACCGCCGAGAGCGTGGCGGTGGCCCAGGACCGGATCCACGAAAAGGAATTCCTCTCCGGGGCGGGCTTTCCGGTGGCCCCCTTCGTCGTGGTGCGGGAGGGCGCCGAGCTGGCGAGCCCCGGCGCGGCCGGCCTCTATCCCGGCATCCTCAAGGTGAGCCGCTTCGGCTACGACGGCAAGGGTCAGGCGTCCGTGGGGAGCCCGGCGGAAGCCCTGGAAGCCTGGCGCAACCTGGGGGGCGAGCCCTGCGTGCTGGAGAGGCGCCTGCCCCTGGCGACGGAAGTGTCGGTGGTGGTGGCCCGGGATTTCGCCGGCCAAGTGGTGACCTTTACGGTGACGGAGAACCAGCACCGTCACGGCATTCTCGACGTCTCGATCGTACCGGCCCGGGTGCCGGAGACGCTCGCGGAACAGGCAAGGAGCGTCGCGGTCGCCGTCGCCCAGGCCTTGGACTATCGCGGGGTGCTGTGCGTGGAGATGTTTGTGCTGGGGGACGGACGGCTGCTGGTCAACGAAATCGCTCCGCGACCCCACAATAGCGGCCATTACACCCTGGACGCCTGCGTCACTTCCCAGTTCGAGCAGCAAGTGCGGGTGCTGGCGGGACTGCCCTTGGGGGACCCGGGGCTGCACTGCCCCGCGGTGATGGTGAACCTGCTCGGCGACCTGTGGGCCCACGGCGAGCCCGACTGGCGTCTGGTGCTCGAGCACCCGCGGGCAAAGCTCCACCTGTACGGCAAGCGTGAGGCGCGGCCGCGGCGCAAAATGGGCCATTACACGGTGCTCGCGGATTCGGTCGAAGCAGCGCTTTCCACGGCGCTGGCCATCAAGGAGCGGCTCGAGCAGGCCTGCGTCCCGGCCCAGGCGGCCCGGGCCTGAATTTCCCCAGGAAAACGAACCATGTATGAGCCTGCCCCCCCGCTTTTCGAGTCCAGGATCAGGAGCCTGCCCTTCCTGCACCGGGGCAAGGTGCGGGACCTCTACGCGGTGGGGGAGGACAAGCTGTTGGTGATTCAGACCGACCGGCTGTCCGCCTTCGACGTGGTGCTGCCCACCCCCGTGCCCGGCAAAGGGCGGGTGCTCACCGCTTTGTCCAAGTTCTGGTTCGAGAAGCTCTCCCCCATCATTCCCCATCATCTGACGGGCATCGACCCGGCTTCGGTGGTCGCCCCCGAGGAACGCCCCCAGGTGGAGGGCCGGGCCTTCGTGGTGCGGCGCTTCAAGCCCCTGCCCATCGAGGCGGTGGTGCGGGGCTACCTGGCCGGTTCCGGCTGGAAGGATTACCGGGCGACGGGCCGGGTGTGCGGCATCCCGCTCCCCGCCGGGCTCCAGGAAGCGGAAAAACTGCCCGAGCCTCTGTTCACCCCGGCCACCAAGGCGCCGGCCGGAGCCCATGACGAAAACATCGGCTTCGACGAAATGGCGCGCCTGGTAGGGCGCGAGCGGGCGGAGCAGGTGCGTGCCGTGGCGCTGCGCCTTTACACCGAGGCGGCCCGCTACGCGGAAACCCGGGGCATCATCATCGCCGACACCAAGTTCGAGTTCGGGTTGGACCGGGCCGACGAACTCCATCTGATCGACGAAGTCCTCACTCCGGATTCCTCCCGCTTCTGGCCCCGAGACCAGTACCGGCCGGGCGGAAGCCCTCCCAGCTTCGACAAGCAGTTCGTGCGCGACTGGCTGGAGGCCCAGCCCTGGGACAAGAAGGCCCCGGCGCCGGCCCTGCCTCCCGAGATCCTGGCCAAGACCGCCGAGAAGTACCAGGAGGCCCTCAGACGGTTGACGGATTGAGGGTAAATGCGTCGAGAAGGATCTTCCCGCCACCCTTCCGCGGTAAACTCGGGGCCATGCTGGAGCGGGAAATCGCCAGGGCGGTGGACATCCTGCGGGCGGGGGGACTGGTCGCCTTTCCCACAGAGACCGTGTACGGCCTGGGGGCGGACGCCCGCAACCCGGACGCAGTGGGGAAGATCTTCGCCGCCAAGGGCCGTCCCCAGACCCATCCGGTCATCGTGCACCTGGGGCAGGCGGCCCAGCTCGACGCCTGGGCGGTGGAGATTTCCGCGGGAGCGCGACGGCTCGCGGAACGCTTCTGGCCCGGTCCTTTGACCCTCATCCTGCGGCGCGGCCCCGGCGTTCCCGACGCGGTGACGGGGGGCCAGGACACCGTGGGCCTGCGGGTGCCCGCCCACCCCGTGGCCCAGGCGCTGCTCAAGGCTTTCGGCGGCGGCATCGCCGCCCCCTCGGCCAACCGCTTCGGCCGCTTGAGTCCCACCACCGCCCAGCACGTGGAGGCGGAGCTGGACGGGGCGGTGGACCTCATCCTGGACGGCGGCGCCTGCCCGGTGGGCATCGAGTCCACCATCGTGGATTGCTCCAGCGAGCGGCCCACTTTGTTGCGCCCCGGTCACGTCACCCGGGAAGCCCTGGAAGAGACCCTCGGGATGACCGTGGAGGCGCCGGGGCCGGGGTCGCCGCGGGCGCCCGGACGGCTCCCCGCCCACTATGCTCCCACCACCCCCCTCGCCCTAGTGGACTCGTCGGCCCTGGTGGGGCTCCCGACGCGCACGTCGGCCACCGAGCGGGTGGCGGTACTGGCCCGCTCCGATCCGCCCCCGGACGCCCCCCACCTAGTCTGGGTCAAGGCCCCGGAGGACCCGGCCGGATTCGCCCGGGAACTCTACGCCCACCTGCGCCAGCTCGACCGGGCGGGCTGCAGCGTGATCCTGGTGGAAAAGCCCCCGCCGGCGCCCGAATGGGACGCGGTGCTGGACCGCCTTACCCGGGCCGCCGCGGGCTCCCCGCCCCAGGCGGCTTGAGGAACTTCGCGTCGGCTTACGCCGCCACCACCCGGTCGCGGCCGCTGCGTTTGGCTTCGTAGAGCGCCGCGTCCGCCGCCGCCAGCAGGGCTTTCGAATTGCCCCCGTGCTCCGGAAAGGCCGCCACGCCGAAGGAGACGGTGATGGGTCCCAGGGGCTGCTCCCGGTAGCGTAGTTGCAAACCGTGCACCGCGCTGCGCAGCGCCTCGGCCCGCTCCCGAGCGTTGGACGCAGTGGTCTCGGGCAGGATCAAGACGAATTCCTCGCCCCCGTAGCGGCATACCACGTCGCTTTCCCGAAGGCTGGATTTCAGCAGCCGGGCAAGGCTCTGCAACACCATGTCCCCCGCTTCATGGCCGAAGGAATCGTTGAAGCCTTTGAAACGGTCCACGTCCGCCATCACGAGGGCGAGGGGCACCTGCCGGCGCCGCGCTCGGGCGAGCTCCCGCTCCAGCACTTCCTCCAGGAAGCGCCGGTTGTAGAGCCCGGTGAGGGGATCCCGGATGGATTGCTGCTGCAGGGAGTCCCGCAGCCTCAGGTTGGCGATGGCGAGCCACACCTGCTCCGCCACGGTGTTGACCAGCATGCGCTGGTAGGACGAGAAGACTTCCTCCCCCTTTTCTGCCTCGGACCGGCGGTAGCGCAGGTGCAGGAGGCCCAAGAGATCCCCGTGGGCGATCAGGGGAGCGCAGATGGAGTAGAACGGGTCCTCGGGCCGGGCCTCGACGTGGGGGCATGCGAGCCCGGCCTCGGCGCTGTCGGTGAAGTGGAGCTGGCCGCGCCGCAATCCCCAGCACGCTTCTGGCGACAGAGTGGGTTCCCGGCATTCGAGGCCGCCCCACTGGGCGGTCGCTTCCAGGTAGTTGCGCGACGGATGCATGAGATACAGGACGCCGCCGCCCGCGGGAAAGAGTTTTTCCGCGAAGCGGGCCGCGGCCGCTGCGGCGTCCTCTGCCGACAGGCAGGCCTGGAGGTAGCTTCCCATCTCCGAGAGGGACAGCATCTCACCGGTCCGGGCCTGTAGCTTGGCGATGTTCTGCGCCATCTCCCGGTTCAAGCGCTGCAGCGCCGCTTCGCTCTCCCGCCGGACCTTGATTTCCCGCGCCACCCCCAGATAAGTGAGGGCGAGCAGCACCACGGACAGGAGCGAAGCCACCGAGAAGGAGGCCAGGGTGAGGTACGCATCCCGCTCCAGGCGATGGGCGTAGCGCACGAGCACTTCCTCTTCGCGACGGACTAGCTCCGTCAGCTCTGCCCGGATCTCGTCCATGAGCCGCTTGCCCTGGTCGGTGCGCACCACCTGGACCGCCGCTTCGAAGCCTTGCTCCTTGCGCAGCGCCACGGTCGCTTCCAGCTCCTGGATCTTTTCCCGCACCAGCCCCTCGAGCCGCCCCAGGCGCTCCAACTGCTCGGGGTCGTTGGCCATCTCCTCGCGCAAGCGGATCAGGGGCGCTTCCAGCCGCTGGAGAGCGCGATGGTAGGGCTCCAGGTAGCGCTCTTCGCCCGTGAGCAGGTAGCCCCGCTGCCCGGTCTCGGCGTCGAGCAGGTCGGCTTGCAGGTTCTTGAGCAGGTCGAGGGACACCAGAGTGTGGGTGACCGATTCGCCGGTGCGGAGCAGCCGGCCGGAATTGCCGAAGGTGACCACGGCGCCCCCGACCAGGATCGCGAGCACCACCAGGAAGCCGAGGGCCACGCCTCGGGAAACGCCTGGGCGCATCGGACGCGGTCCCGTCGCCCGCCTTAACGGGGACCGGCCAAGGCCCGGTCGAGAAAGGCGCGCACCTGGGCGACCAGGGCGCCTTCCTGGCCGTTGAAGAAGTGGTCCGCCCCTTGCACCGCCACCTGGGCGGAGCCGGGAAGGCGCTTGAGGGCCGCCGCCCGCTGGGGCGCCGCCTCCAGCACCTGGGGAAAGTCTGCTTCCCCATAGAGATCCAGCACCGGGATCTTCAAGTTCTGCGGCTCCTTGAACCGGCCGGAATGACCGATGGCTACCCAGGCGGCGACCGGGGGGTCCGCGTGGTTCACCAGGTAATAGCCGCTCATGCGCGCCCCCAGGCTGTGGGAGACGAGGGCGATTTTCCGGTAGCCCTTCGTCTTGAGGTGGGCCACCGCCGCCGCCAGCCGCTCGGCCGCCTCCGGAAAAACCTTCTCGTACTCCTCGGGCCTGGCCTCCGCCGCCAGCACCGGCATCTGGATCGAGAGGGTGGTATAGCCCGCGTCGACGAGCTGGCTGCGCAGCACGCCCACCAGCCCCCAATCGGGGTGCACCCCCATGCCGTGGACCACCACCACCGCCCCTTTGGCGTTCTTCGCTTCGGTGTAGAGGCCGAGGAAGCGGCGTCCGCCGGCGTCGGTCAGGGTCACGGGCTCTCCCACCACGATCCCGGGCAGGATTTCGTCGGCCCACTTCTTCTCCCGGGCGTAGTCCGCGGCGCCCCAGGCGGCGGACGCGGCGAACCAGGCGATCAGCGCCCAGGCGCCGATCCGTTTTCCAGCCAGCATTGGCTCAGCACCTCCTCTATCCATCCGAGTTCCGGGCCCAGGGTGTCCGCCACCTGGACCCCGCCCGGCCGCGCCTCCAGCAGGCGCAGCTTTCCGCTCTTCACGTTCGCCTCCCGCACCGGATAGCTGAGCCGGGCATAGCGCTCTTTCTCCAGCACCGTTTCTTCTTCGGGGGAGTCGCGAAACCAGATCCATTGGGCCACGAAGCCGTCTGCCAGGGCAGTCAAGGCCTGATGCTCCCGTTCCTCGATGGGCAGGGAAGGATCGAGGGTCTCGTGTTCGTAGCGCTCTTTTCCGAGGTCGATGGTCCAGGCCTCGCTCCACCGGTGCTCGGCGCCCGCCGTGGCCTGGAGCCGGGCCGTCTCGCCTTGGCGCGTGAGGCGAAAGAAGGCATCCCGGTCCGCGGTGACAGCGTAGCCGAGGTAGGCGTCCGGGGACAAAGGTAGCAGGGCGAGGGCGAGGACCAGCGCCCCGCCGGGATCCACGCGCACGTAGAGGGGCTGGTCGTCCACGAGGGGCACGCCGCCGGCCGGGCCCGCCGTGTGCTCCAGGAGCTTGCCGGCCTGGATGACAGCGCTGCCGCGGGTGGCCTCGGCGGCGGAGAACCATTCCACGGCGATGCGCAAGTCGGGCGATTCCTGGGAGGCGGCGACGAAGGGAGGAAAGGGGAGGCCGCCGCTCACCTTGAGGTCGTAGCGCAACCGGTCCGCACCGGAATGCTCCTGGATGTCGCCTTCGATGCCTTCCTCGGCCAGCAGCCCCGCCAGGCGGTCCCGGAAGCGCTTGAGTGCCCCTGGGTCCCCGGTCACCTCGATGTGGGCATGGATCAGAAGACCCATGGTTGTTTTCTCTCCACCGTCCTGGCCGGAATGATAGCCGAGAACCGGGGACTTGTACGCCCGCGGCGAAGGAGAGAGCCTTGGAACCTACTTCACGCCCTACGGGCGTTTTTTAGAGAAGTGCGCCCGTTACCTTCCCTGCAACGAACCCCGCCGCCTAGCCCTCATGACCGAAGCTCGAATTCGTTGCGCGGAACGCCGGATTGCCGAATGATCGACTGAAGGGTGCCTATGCGAAGTTCAGAAACCGTAATCGTGGTGTTTGCCAGCCTTTTCTGCATGACAATGTGGCTGCCGCGCCGGCGCACTTCAACAAACCCGTAACGAGTGAGAATGGCACAAACCTAAACCTCTTTGCCCGAAAGAATGCGCAGCTTACCCAATGGCCACGCCCACTCGCGTCACGAACACCTCCTCATGAAATCGCTGGGCGATCTCCTCAGGTGATGCGGACTGGAAGAAGAGCTCAAGGGCCTCCCGCAGATTGTCACGCGCCTGTTCAATGGTGTCGCCTTGACTCGCGATATCCAGTTCCGGGCAGAGCGCCACATAGCCGTCTCCTTCCCGCTCGATGATTGCAGTAAGTTGTTTTTCCATAGCCTCTGCTCCGTTTATGAATGCGGCGCGCGGCGTGATTTAGGCAGCTCAGAGTCTAGCCATGCTTGCTGGCTAGGGCAAGCGAGACCGCCCTTACTGTTGCGCATATCATTGAGAGGAGGGTTCTAGGGCTGAGGAGCGAGCAGCGCCTGCTCCAGCACCCGCGCGGCATGCAGCGCGGTGCGCCCCGCGCCGTCCCGGATCTGGTGGCGACAGCTCGTGCCGTCGGCGACCAGGAGCGCCTCGGGCCCGGCGGCGCGCACCGCGGGCAGCAGCGACAGCTCCGCCATCTTCATGGACACGTCATAGTAGGCCGCGTCGAAGCCGAAGGCGCCGGCCATGCCGCAGCAGGAGGACTCGATGGTTTCGACTTGCAGTCCCGGGATCATCCGCAGCGCCTGCACCACCGAGGAGAACGCCCCGAAGGCCTTCTGGTGGCAGTGGCCGTGCACCAGGACTCGGGAGGCCTGCAGGGAGCCAAGGGAAAGCTCGAGCCGGCCCGCATCCCGCGCCTCCACGAGAAACTCCTCGAACAGGAGCGCCCGGCGGGAGAGGGCTTGCGCCTCGAGCCCGGGGAGCATGGCCGGCAGCTCGTCCCGCAAGGTGAGGAGGCACGAAGGCTCCAGGCCCACGACCGGGACGCCCCGCGCGACGAAGGGCTGAAGCGCTGCGATCAATCGCTGCGCCTCCGCGCGGGCTTCTTCCACCATGCCCGAGGCGAGATAGGTGCGCCCGCAACAGAGGGGCCGCCCCCCGTGCGCCGGCGCCGCCACGGCGACCCGGTAGCCGGCGGCGGCGAGCACCCGCAGGGCCGCGCGCAGGTTCTCCGGCTCGAAGTAGGTGTTGAAGGTGTCGGGCAACAACACCACCTCGCCCGCTTCCGGGTCGCACCTCCGCCCTTCGGGCGCAGGCACTGCGACCCCGTCCGCGGGCACCTCCCGCGGGCCGCGGAAGAAGTCGCGGTGCCACTGAGGCCATGAGCGGCGGGCGGAGAAGCCGAGCAGCCGCTCGCTCAAGCGCGCCAGCGCCGGCACCCGATCGCGCAGGTTCGCGAGCGGCGCGAGCCGCGCCGCCCAGGGGGCGTAGCGCGGCAGGTGCGCCACGAGCCGCTCTTTGAGGCTGCGCGGATGCTGTTGGTGGTAGTGGTACAGGAACTCGATCTTCATCCGCGCCATGTCCACCCCCGTGGGGCATTCCCGCCGGCAGCCCTTGCACGAGATGCACAGTGCCAGCGTCTCGTACATGGCCGGGGAAGTGAACGCATCGGGACCGAGCTGGCCGGAGAGGGCAAGACGCAGGGTGTTGGCACGCCCCCGGGTCAGGTGCTGCTCGTCCCGGGTGACCCGGTAGGAGGGACACATCACCCCCGCGTCGAACTTGCGGCAGTGGCCGTTGTTGTTGCACATCTCCACCGCCGCGGCAAAGCCGCCGCCGGGGCCGCGGCTGGGCCCCGCTTCGTATTCGGACCAGTCGAGGGCCGTGTCCAGGGGCAGGGTGCGGTAGCCCGGCTTGAAGCGGAACAGCCTCCGATCGTCCATCCGCAGAGGGTGCACGATCTTGCCGGGATTCATGAGACCTTGGGGATCGAAAGCCCGCTTCACCTCTTCGAACGCTCGGACGAGCCGCGGGCCGTAGATGGGCTCGATCCACTCCGAGCGCACCAGCCCGTCGCCGTGTTCGCCGGAGTAGGAGCCCTTGTATTCCTTGACCAGCGCGCAGGCTTCCTCGGCGATGGCCCGCATCTTCTGCGCGCCTTCTTCGCTCTTTAAGTTGAGCACCGGCCGCACGTGGAGACAGCCTACTGAGGCGTGGGCGTACCAGGTTCCCCGGGTACCGTGCTTCTCGAACACCCGGGTCAAGCGCTCGGTGTAGTCGGCCAGGTGCTCGAGTGGTACGGCGCAGTCTTCGATGAAGGACACCGGCTTGCCGTCGCCCTTCATAGACATCATGATGTTGAGCCCGGCCTTGCGCACCTCCCACACGTCCTTCTGCAGCGCGGGGTCGATCACCTCCACCACGCTCCCGGGCAGGCCCAGGTCGCCCATCAGCTCGCCTAACCGCTTGAGCTTCGCGAGCTGCTCGTCCCGGTCCTCGCCCGCGAACTCCACCAGCAGGATCGCCTCGGGCTCGCCGCGGATGAACTTCGCCACCGTGTCGCGGAACTGGGCGATCTCCCGAGAAAGCTCGATCATGGTGCGGTCCACCAACTCCACCGCCGCCGGCTCGAGCCTGACGATGTACTGGGTCGACTCCATGGCCTTATAGAAGCTGGCGAAGTGCACCACCCCCAGGGTCTTGTGGGGGGGCAGGGGGGAGAGTTTGAGCTTCAACCGCTGGAAGCAGGCCAGCGTCCCCTCCGACCCCACCAGCAGATGGGCCATGTTGAAGGGTCCCGCGTCGGCGGCCAGGTCCAGGTTGTAGCCGGCCACCCGGCGCATCACCTTGGGCACCCTGGCGGCGATCTCTTCGCGCTCGCGCCGGTACAGGGCGCGCACGGTTTCCACCAAGCGCCGGTAGACAGGTGGCCCGGGCACGGGCTTTCCCGCCTCCGGCACCGGGCCGAAGGTCAGGCGTTCGCCGCTCGCGAGCAGCGCCTCCACCTCCAGCACGTTGTGCACCATGTTGCCGTAGGCGAGCGAACGGGCTCCGCAACTGTTGTTGCCCGCCATGCCGCCCAACGTAGCCTGGGCGGCGGTGGACACGTCCACCGGGTACCACAGCCCGTGGGGACGCAGGAAGGCGTTCAGGCGATCCAACACGATGCCCGGCTGCACGGTGACGGTGCGCGCCTCGGGATCGAATGCGACGATCTCCCGCAGGTACTTGCTGTGGTCGATGACCAGGGCCTCCCCCACGGTCTGGCCGCACTGGGAGGTGCCGGCGCCCCGGGGGAGCAGGGGCACGCCCAGGTCCGCGGCGACGGCCAGGGCTCGGGCGACGTCGTCCTCGCTTTTGGGTACCACCACGCCCACCGGCTCGATCTGGTAGATGGAGGCGTCGGTGGAGTAGCGGCCCCGGGAGAAGGCGTCGAACAGCACCTCCCCTTCGATCTCCCGCGCGAGACGCTCGGCCAGGACGCTGCGTTGGGCCGCGGGGGAGCGGGTGGGCGGAAAGGCGGGATCGTTCACGGCGTGGCCGCCTGAGCGGGAGCGGACGGAGCGGTCAAGGCCTCCAGCACTACCAACATCTTGTTCCCCAGGTGATCCTGGAGCAGGCCCTGCAGCCGGGCGCTGTCCCGTTTTACCAGGGCGTCCAGGATCTCCTCGTGCTCCTGCACCGCCTTGTCCCACCGCTCCCGGGACAGGTTGGCCATGTAGCGGGCGCGGCGCACGTGGGCGTTCAAGTTGCGGTAGGTGGCTGCCAGGGTGGCGTTGCCGGTGCACTCCACCAGTTTGATGTGGATCTGCTGGTTGTAGCGGAAATAGCCCGCCAGGTCGCCGCGGGCGTAATGGGCCATCATCTGGTAATGGAGCGCCCGGATCTCGGCGATGTCGGCGTCGGTGGCGTTGCGGCACGCGAGCTCTCCGGCGAGACGCTCCAAGGCGCCCATGACTTCGAAGATCTCCCGCACCGCGCGCAGGGTGAGTTGGGTGACCACCGCCCCCCGGTTGGGCAGCAGCTCCACCAGCCCCTCCGTGGCGAGCACCTTGAGCGCTTCCCGCAGGGGCGTGCGGGAAATGCCGAGCTGCTGGCACAACACCCGCTCGTTGAGGCGCGCCCCCGGGGCGAGCTCCCCCTGGATGATCATGTCCCGCAGCCGGGCTGCCACCTCGTGGTGCAGGGGCCGGCGGTGGATGGCTTTGTCGAGGCTGGGAAAGGGGGTGACCTGGGCGCTCATGGGGCGGGGGATCCGAAGCTGAAACAAGAGAGTTTGCATGCATAATACAATGCCGTTGGAGAAAAGGCAAAGGCAGAAAAGAGAAATACTTGTAGAGGCAATTACTTATGGAATACCGCCTTTGCAAAGAAAATTTTGTATACAAAAAGGCTCGAAGTAGGCTAAAGTTTTAAAAAACGCCTGCCGCAAGGGTCGTTGCCGGAAGATGTCAGGGCAGGCTTCGCTCACCCCATCGTCGAGAGCATCGCCATGCGTTATCCCAGTGGTCGCCATTTTCTGCAGATTCCGGGGCCCACCAATGTCCCCGATCGGGTGCTGCGCGCCATCGATCGGCCCACCATCGATCACCGTGGGCCCGAGTTTGGGCGCCTGGGCCGCGAAGTCCTCTCCGAAATTCGCCACATCTTCAAGACCCGCAACCCGGTGATCATCTACCCGGCATCGGGCACCGGCGCGTGGGAGGCGGCCTTGGTGAATACCCTGTCGCCGGGGGACCGGGTTCTCATGTTCGAGACCGGCCATTTCGCCACCCTGTGGCACCGCATGGCGACCCGCTTGGGCTTGCAGGCCGAGTTCGTCCCCGGCGACTGGCGTCACGGGGTGGACCCCACCTTGGTGGAAGCGAAGCTCGCTGAGGACAAGGCTCGCAGCATCAAGGCGGTGTGCGTGGTGCACAACGAGACCTCCACGGGGGTGACCAGCCGCATCGGCGAAATCCGCAGAGCCATCGACCGGACGGGCCATCCTGCCCTCTTCATGGTGGATACCATCTCCTCCCTCGCCTCCATCGACTACCGCATGGACGAATGGGGGGTGGACGTGACCGTGGCGGGCTCCCAGAAGGGTCTGATGTTGCCGCCGGGCCTGTCGTTCAACGCCGTCAGCGAAAAGGCCCTGGCCGCGTCCCGCCACGCCCGCCTGCCCAAGTCGTTCTGGGGCTGGGAGGAAATGCTGGAGGCCAACAAGACCGGCTATTTCCCCTACACGCCGGCCACCAATCTGCTCTATGGCCTGCGGGAGGCCATTGCCATGTTGCTGGAGGAAGGGCTGGACAACGTGTTCGCCCGCCACGACCGGCACGCGGAAGCGACCCGGCGCGCCGTGCGGGCCTGGGGCCTGGAGGTGCTGTGCTTGAATCCGTCGGAATACAGCAGCTCCCTTACCGCGGTCCTGGTACCCGAGGGGCATAGCGCGGACCATCTGCGCCAGGTAATCCTGGAGGCCTTCGACATGTCCCTGGGCAGCGGCCTGGGCAAGCTCCAAGGCAAGGTGTTTCGCATCGGCCACCTGGGCAGTTTCAACGATCTCATGCTAGCGGGCACCCTCTCCGGCGTGGAGATGGGGCTCGAGCTGGCGGGCGTGCCTCACCGGAAAGGCGGCGTGCAGACAGCCATGGATTACCTGGCGCAGCAGGCGGCGGGGACCGTCAAGCGGGACGCGCGCAGCGCCGCATAACCGTACCCCGAATTCGTGCAGTGAGCCCGCGCCCGCCTGGGCGTGGTGGGAATGACGACCGAGAGAGAGGAGGAAGACCATGAAGTTCTTACGGCTGCTGATCGTTTTGTTCGCCTTCGCCGCCCTGGCTCCCACGCCTGCGCGGGCGGAGCCGGTGGAGCTCAAGTTCGGCCACGTGGGCGAGCCGGGCTCCCTTTTCGCCCTTTCCGCCGAGGAGTTCGCCCAGCGCGCCAACGCGAAGCTCGCCGACAAATACAAGGTGGTGGTCTACGGCTCCAGCCAGCTCGGCGGCGACAAGGAGCTGCTGCAGAAGCTCAAGCTGGGGACGGTGGATTTCGCCCTTCCCTCCACCGTGATGTCCTCGGAGGTGGACGCTTTCGGCATCTTCGAGATGCCGTACCTGGTGAAAGACCGGGAGCACATGAAGCGGATCGAGAAGGAAGTGGTCTGGCCGAAACTCGCACCGCTCGCGGAGAAGAAGGGGCTCAAGATCATCGCCGTGTGGGAAAACGGCTATCGCCATGTCACCAACAACAAGCGTCCCATCCAGAAGCCGGAAGACCTGCAGGGCATCAAGCTGCGGGTACCGGAAGGCAAGTGGCGGGTGAAGATGTTCCAGGCCTACGGCGCCAACCCTAGCCCGATGAAGTTCTCCGAGGTGTTCACCGCGTTGCAGACCGGCGTCATGGACGGCCAGGAGAACCCCTTTGCCCAGATTTACAGCGCCAAGTTCCAGGAGGTGCAGAAATACCTCTCGCTCACCGGCCACGTCTACACGCCGGCTTACGTGACTGTCGGGCTCAAGAAATGGAACCAGCTGCCGGCCGAGGTGCGCAAGGTCCTGGAGGAGACGGCCAAGGAGACCCAGGCTTTCGTCTACCAGACTGCTGAGCGCTTCGACACCGAGCTGCTGGAGAAGCTCAAAGCCGCCGGCATGCAGGTGAACACCCCCGACAAGGACGCCTTCATCGCCGCCAGCAAGCCGGTCTACGAGGAGTTCGGCAAGGAAGTGGCGGGCGCCAAGGAAATGATCGACCGGGCCATCGCGCTCGGCAAGCGCTGAGGAGCGTCCCGCGAGGGGCGGGGATCGGAAACCCCGCCCCCGACGAATACACGAGGAGGAGACCCATGACGCTGCACAGGCTCCGGCGGGCTCTGGAGCGGCTGCTCAATTTCATTGTCATCGTGCTGATGCTGGCCCTGGCGGCGATCGTCACCCTGGGGGTGATCTACCGCAAGGCCGGCATGTCCCTGGTGTGGTATGACGAGATCGCCTCGGTGCTGCTCGCCTGGCTCACCTATTACGGCGCTGCCCTGGCGGCGCTCAAGCGCGCCCACATCGGCTTTCCCGGCCTGGTGGAGGCCATGCCGGTTTCCCTCCGGGTGTCGGTGACGCTCGCCGCCGAGGCCCTGGTGATCGGCTTCTTCGTGCTCATGGCCTACGTAGGCGCCTCCGTGCTGGACGTGCTCGCCACCGACTACTTGGTGAGCCTGCCCCAGGTGTCGGTGATGTACACCCAGTCGGTGATCCCCATTGGCGCGGCGCTCTTCGTGATCGCGGAGCTCCTGGTGGTGCCCGACGCCCTGCGGGCGGCGCTGGAGGGCGGGGGCCCGGTGGCGCGGGCGGAGGCCAATCCCTGATGGCGACCGCGCTCCTCGTCCTAGGCATCCTCGCCCTGGTGCTGATCAACGTGCCCATCGCCGTGGCCCTGGGCATCGCCGCCACCGTCGCCATCGTGGTGAGCCAAGGGGTGGAGTCCCTGCCCAATCTGGCCATCGTCATGTACAACGGGGCCACCAACTTCCCCTTGATCGCCATACCGCTCTTCATCCTGGCGGGTGCGATCATGAACACCTCGGGCATCTCCCGGCGGCTCATCGCCTTCGCCTCCGCGCTGCTGGGGTTCATCCGCGGGGGACTCGCCATGGTGAACGTGGGCACTTCCCTCTTCTTCGCCGAGATCTCGGGCTCGGCGGTGGCCGACGTGGCGGCCCTCGGCTCGGTGCTCATGCCGGCGATGAAAAAGAAGGGCTATCCCGGCCCCTTCACCGCCGCCATCACCTCTTCCTCCGCCTCCCTGGCCATTATCATCCCCCCTTCCATCCCCATGATCCTGTACGCGGTCATGTCTGGAAGCTCGGTGGTGCAGCTTTTCGTAGCCGGCATTATCCCCGGCGTTCTGGGGGGGCTGCTCATGATGGCACTCTGCTACTACTACGCCCGCAAGTACGGCTGGCCGGTGGAGGAAGCCTTCCAGTGGAAGCGCTTGTGGGCCACTTTCAAAGATGCCTCCCTCGCCTTCCTGCTGCCCTTGATCATCCTGGGAGGCATCTTCGGGGGCCTGGTCACCGCCACCGAAGGGGCAGGGCTGGCGGTGGTGGCGGCCATCGCCATCGCCGTGTACTACCGGGAGATCGACTGGCCCCAGCTTCGGGCGGCCATCGTCGACGGCGCCGTGCAGACGGCGGTGGTGATGCTGCTGGTGGCCTCCTCGGCGCTGCTGGGGGTGTACCTCACCGAGGAGCAGGTGCCCCAGCGGCTGGCCCAGGCCATCGCCGAGCTCACCTCGGACAAGTACCTGATCCTGGCCCTGTTCAACCTGTTCTTCCTGGCGGTGGGCTTGTTCCTGCACTCGGCGGCAGCCATCATCCTGGTGGTGCCCATCGTCATGCCGGTGGTGAACGCCGTGGGCATCGACCCGGTGCACTTCGGGCTGGTGGTGACCCTGAATCTCGCCATCGGCCAGCAGACCCCGCCCGTGGCGAGCGTGTTGATGACTGCCTGCTCCATCGCCAAGGAGAACATCTGGGACGTGACCAAGGCCAATCTCCCCTTCATCGGCGTGCTGCTCCTGGTGCTGCTCCTGGTGACCTACGTGCCGGCGATTCCCCTGTCGCTGGTTAACCTGTTCTATCGTTGATCGAGGTAAGCCATGCCGGACGAGATTCTGGTGCGAAGAGACGGCTTCATCGCCACGGTGGTGCTCAACCGCCCCCACAAGCTGAACGCCATGACCAAGGACATGTGGCAGCGCCTCGGGGAGGCGATGCGGCAGCTCTCGGTCGAGGAGGGCTTGCGCTGCATCGTGCTGCGCGGGGCCGGGGACAAATCGTTTTCGCCCGGCAACGATATCGGCGAGTTCGCGACCGAACGCTCGAATTTCCAGCAAGGCAAAGCCTACGGGCGCGTGTTGCACGGGGCGCTGTCGGCGCTCGCGGAATGCCCCATTCCCACCGTGGCCCTGATCAAGGGGATTTGCGTCGGCGGCGGGCTGGAGATCGCGGCCCTCGCCGACATTCGCATCTGCGGGGAATCGAGCCGCTTCGGCGTTCCCATCAACAAGCTGGGACTGGTGATGGCCCACGCCGAAATCGGCGCGCTGCTCAAGCTCGTGGGCCGGGCCACCACGCTGGAGCTCCTGCTCGAGGGGCGGGTCTTCGGCGCCCGGGAGGCGAAGGAAAAAGGCCTGGTGCACCGGGTCGTCCCCGACGACCAGGTGGAGGCGGAAGCCTACGCCACGGCCCAGCGCATCGCCGAAGGCGCGCCCCTGGTGGCGCGCTGGCACAAGCAGTTCATCCGCCGCCTGGAGCGGGGCGGGGAGCTGACCGAGGCCGAGCTGGACGAAGGCTTCCGCTGCTACGACACGGAGGACTTCAAGATCGGCTACCGGGCATTCCTGGCCAAGGTGAAGCCAGAGTTCGAGGGCCGCTAGAGCCCGCCGCAAGGAGTTGTTGATTCTCGCCACACGAGGAAAGCGCCATGGCAGAAAAGCGTCCGGGTCCCCTCGCGGGACTCAAGGTCATCGAGCTCGCCCACATCATGTCCGGGCCCATGTGCGGGATGCTGCTGGCCGACCTGGGCGCGGACGTGATCAAGGTGGAAAAAGTGCCCGGCGGCGATGACACGCGCCGCTTCGGCATCCCCGAGATCAACGGGGAATCCACCGCCTTCATCATCATGAACCGGAACAAGCGCGGCGTCGCCGTCAATCTCAAGACCGAGGGCGGCAAGCAGGTGCTCCGGCGGTTGCTCTCGACCGCGGACGTGGTGACCGAGAACTACCGCATGGGCACCATGGAAAAGCTGGGCTTCGGCTACGAGACGCTGCGGGCGCTCAACCCGGGGCTCATCTACTGCGAGATCTCGGGCTACGGACGCACCGGCCCGTGGGCCGGCAAGCCGGGCTTCGATCTCATCGCCCAGGGCGTGTCGGGGCTCATGAGCATCACGGGTGAGCCCGGGCGGCCGCCCGTCAAGTGCGGGGGCCCGGTGACCGACATCAATGCCGGCATCCTGGCGGCGCTGGGGATCGTCGCCGCCTACCTCCATCGCTTGAAGACCGGGGAGGGTCAGCGGGTGGACACCTCTCTCTTCGAGGCTGGGATCACCCAGACCTACTGGCATACCGCCTACTTCCTGGCGACCGGCCAGGCCGCGCCCCCCATGGGCTCGGGAAATCTCACCAGCGCGCCCTACCAGGCGTTCAAGACCCGGGACGGCTGGATCAACATCGGCGCGGCCAACCAGGCCAACTGGGAGCGGCTGCTCTCGGTGCTGAACGCCCCCGAGCTGGCGAACGATCCCCGCTTCAAGACCAACCGCGACCGCATGGCCCACCGGGAGGCGCTGGCGGAGGCCCTCACCCGCCGCTTCGTCGAGCGCACCACCGAAGAGTGGCTGCAACTGCTCGAGCCGGCGGGGCTGCCGGTGGGGCCGATCCTGAGCATTCCGGAGATGCTCTCTCATCCCCAGACCCAGGCGCGGGAGATGGTGGTGGAGACCGAGCACCGGCGGCTCGGAAGAGTGAAGAGCCTGGGCTTTCCGATCAAGCTTTCCGCCACACCGGGCGAGGTTTCCCGCAGCGCCCCCGTCCTCGGCGAGCACACGCGGGAAGTGTTGCGCGAGCATGGGTACTCGGAGGTGGAGATCGAGGCGTTGGTGCACGAAGGCGCGGTGATCGCCGCCGACGAGGAAGGGGCGGTGGTTCCTTAAAAACCTAAGGCACAGAAGGGGGCGCCAGCCTGCCATCGGTAGGAGAGGAGCACTGCTGACTGGGTGCATTGACGGTCCCTCGAGTATTCAACACAATGACTGCTTGCCGCTCACCCAAAAAAACACAGAGCGCGACAGTGCGCTGCCCGCGGACGAGGAGAATCTTCACCTTGCGCTGCAATATGCGCGCTCCGGTCTGAGCTGAGGCTGACATGGACGCGACCACCGCCATCCTCGACTCGCAGGCCCGCGCCACCCAGCACGCGGGCGACGTGCTGCTGGACGTGCAGAATCTGCACGTGCACTTCGTCACCAGCCGCGGGGTGGTGCGTGCGGTCGAGGGCATCTCCTATCAGGTGCGCGCTGGCGAGGTGGTGGCCCTGGTGGGGGAATCGGGGTGCGGCAAGTCGGTCTCCGCCCTGGCGGTGATGCGGCTGCTGGCCAAGCCTACTGGCCATATCGTGGGCGGACGCATCTTGTTCGAGGGCCGCGACCTGCTCAGGCTCTCGGAGGAGGAGATGCGCGCAGTACGCGGCCGGGACATCGCGATGATCTTCCAAGAGCCGATGACGTCCTTGAATCCGGTGCTCACCATCGGCTTCCAGATCATGGAGCCGCTCCTCATCCACCTGAAGATGGACGAAGAGCAAGCGCGCACCCGGGCGCTGGATCTCCTGAAGATGGTGGGGATTCCCGACCCGGCGCGGCGGCTCGACCAATATCCCCACCAGTTCTCCGGTGGCATGCGCCAGCGGGCCATGATCGCCATCGGTCTCGCCTGCAACCCCAAGCTCATCATCGCCGACGAGCCCACCACTGCCCTCGACGTCACCATTCAGGCCCAGATCCTGGAGCTCATGAAGGAGCTCTCCCGCGAGCTTGGCATCGCCCTGGTGATCATCACCCACAACTTGGGCATCGTCGCTCGTTACGCGGACCGGGTGAACGTGATGTACGCGGCGCGCATGGTGGAGCAGGGTGCCGCCGAGGACATTTTCGCCCGACCCTGCCACCCGTACACGGCAGGCCTATTGCGCTCGGTGCCGCGGCTGGACAAGCCCCGCGGGCGCAAGCTCGAGACTATCGAGGGCATGCCCCCCAACCTGATGCACCCGCCTACCGGCTGCCGCTTCGCCCCCCGCTGCTTGGCCAGGATCGAGCGCTGCGAGCACGAGCTGCCGCCGCCGGTGGACGTGGGCCCCGGCCATTGGGCGGCCTGCTTCCGGGCCGAGGAGATGGACCGCAAAGGCCCCACGGGGCTGGGCCTGGTAAGCGCGGCGGTGGAGGAACCGCTGGTGAAGCGGGTGGACCGGAGCGAACCCTTGGTGTCGGTGCGCCGCCTCAAGACCTATTTCCACGTCTCGGCGGGGCTCCAGCTGATTTCCGCCCGCAAGGCGGTGGTGAAGGCGGTGGACGACGTCTCCTTCGACATCTTTCCCGGGGAGACGGTGGGGCTGGTGGGCGAGTCCGGCTGCGGCAAGACCACCGTGGGGCGGACCCTGATCCGCCTGGAGGAGGCCACCGCCGGCGAGGTGCGGTTCGAGGATCTGGACGTCCTCGGGGCCCGCGGCCAGGACTTGAAGCGCTACCGGCGCCGGGCCCAAATCATCTTCCAAGACCCTTTCTCCTCGCTCAACCCGCGCATGACCATTGGCGAGATCATCGCCGAGCCCATGCAGGTCCACGGGCTGCAGCCGAATCGAAAGGCCGCCCAGGAAAAGGTGGAGGAGCTGCTGCAGCAGGTGGGGCTGTTCGCCTACATGGCCGACCGCTACCCGCACCAGCTCTCCGGCGGCCAGCGCCAGCGGGTGGGCATCGCCCGGGCGCTGGCGCTGGAACCCCGGTTCATCGTCTGCGACGAGCCGGTGTCGGCCCTGGACGTGTCGATCCAGGCCCAAATCATCAATCTGCTGGAAGAGCTGCAGGAGAAGCTCAAGCTCACGTATCTCTTCATCGCCCACGATCTGGCGGTGGTGCGCCACATCTCCGACCGGGTCGTGGTCATGTACCTGGGGCGGATCATGGAAGTGGCAGACCGGGATGCGCTCTACCGGGAGCCGCAACACCCCTATACCAAGGCGTTGCTCGAGGCGGTGCCGATTCCCGACCCCTCGCTGGAGCGCCGTCGCTCCCCTCGGCTACTCGGCGGCGAGGTGCCGAGCCCGCTCAATCCGCCCACCGGCTGCGTGTTCAACACCCGCTGCCCCCTCGCCGGCGAAGAGTGCAGGCGGGTCGTGCCCGAGCTCAAGGAGGTGAAGGACAACCATTTTGCCGCCTGCATCAAGCTGTAGCGCAACGGACAACACCCACAATGCCGTACCCCCGGCCATGCCGTGGCGAGCGGTGGGCGAAAGAGCAAGCGAACAAAGTCGCCAACCACCAACCAAGGAGGAAAGAACATGAGAGCACCAGCGTTCCTTCTCGCAGGAGCCGTGGCGGCGGTCCTCGCCGCCGGCGGCGCGTACGCCCAGGCGCCGAAGCGCGGCGGCGAGCTCAAGTTCGCCGTGACTGCGGAGCCGCCTAACTACGATTGCCACGCCAACTCCTCATTCGCGTTCATTCACCCGGTGCGTCCTCATTACAACACCCTGCTCAAGTTCGATCCGCCCAACTATCCCAAGATCGTGGGCGATCTGGCGGAGTCCTGGACCGTTTCCCAGGATGGCCTGACTTACACTTTCAAGCTGAGGAAAGGGGTCAAGTTTCACGACGGGTCCCCTTTCACCTCGGAGGACGTGAAGGCGACCTACGACCGCATCCGCCAGCCGCCGGCCGGGGTGCGTTCCCTGCGCCAGGCGGCCTATGAAGACATCGACACTATCCTCACCCCGGACCCGCACACGGTGGTGTTCAAGCTCAAGAAGCGCAACGCCTCCATGCTGTCCAACTTCGCCAGCCCCTGGGACTGCATCTACAGCGCCGCCAAGCTCAAGGAGGACCCCAAGTTTCCGGAGCGCAACATCCTGGGCACCGGTCCGTTCACTTTCGTCGAGCACGTGGCCGGTTCCCACTGGGTGGGCAAGCGCTTCGACGGTTACTGGGACAAGGGCAAGCCCTATCTGGACGGCTACCGGGCGATCTTCATCAAGGGGGCGGCGATGGTTAACGCCCTGGCGGCGGGGGAGGTGCTGGCCGAGTTTCGCGGCCACTCGCCGGCGGACCGGGACCGCATCGTCCAGACCTTGGGCAAGGACGCGGTGGTGCAGGAATCCCCCTGGGTGTGCGCCTTGGTAGTGAGCTTCAACACCCACAAGAAGCCGTTCGACGACGAGCGGGTACGCCGGGCACTTTCCCTGGCGATCGACCGCTGGGGCGGGGCGGAGGCCCTTTCTCGGGTCGCCCTGGTGCGCCACGTGGGAGGGCTGCTGCGGCCCGGCTACGAGCTGGCGGCGAGCGAGAAGGAACTCGTCGCCTATCCCGGCTTCTGGAAGGACGTCAACAAGTCCCGCGCGGAGGCGAAGCGGCTGCTCAAAGAGGCCGGCGCGGAAGGCCTCAAGTTCAAGCTCACCAACCGCAACGTGCCCATGCCCTACACCCCGGTGGGCGTGTTCCTCATCGACCAGTGGCGGCAGGTGGGCGCCCAGGTGGAGCACGAGCAGCTTGAGACCCGCCTCTACCTTGCACGGCAGCAGGAGGGCAACTACGACGCGGCACTGGACTTCAACTGCGATTTCATGGATGAGCCCAACCTGCAACTGCTCAAGTACCTGTCCGCGGACCGCTCCACCATCAACTACTCGGGCTACGTGGACCGCAAGGTGGACTACCTCTACGACAAGCAGTCGGGCGAGCTGGACAAGAAGGAGCGCTACAAGATCCTGCGGGAGCTGGAGCAGTACGTGCTCGACAAGTCCTACATCATCCCCACCATTTGGTGGCACCGGATCATCGTGCATCACAAGAAGATGAAGGGCTGGCACATCACGCCAAGCCATTACCTCAACCAGGACCTGGCCGGCGTATGGCTGGACGAGTGAGCATGACCTAGCGGCGGCCGGGGGCGGGCGGCGGAACGCCCGCCCCGCCGGCCCGCCTTTCTCCACCCCTTGACCCGAAGATGCTCAAATACACCATCCACCGCATCCTGCTGATGATCCCGACGCTGCTGGGGGTGGCCATCCTGGTGTTCCTGATGATGCGCATGATGCCCGGGGACGTGGTGGACGTGATGCTGCGCGGCGAAGGCGGCCACGTCCCGCAGGAGGTCATCGATGCGGAGCGTGCCCGGTTGGGACTCGATCAGCCCATCCACGTCCAGTTCATGAAGTGGATGGGGGGCGTGTTGCAGGGCAACCTGGGCTATTCCATGTGGACCGGCAAGCCGGTCACCTACGAGATCGGCATCCGGCTGGAGCTCTCGCTGCAAGTGGCCGTCATGGCGACCATTCTGGCGGTGCTGATCGCCATCCCCCTCGGCACGCTTTCGGCCCTGTTCAAGGATTCCTGGATCGATCACGTGATCCGCGTCTTCGCCGTGGCCGGGCTGGCGGTACCCTCTTTTTGGCTTGGGATGATCATTATCCTGTTTCTCCTCTCCTTTTTTCACTGGCATCCGCCGCTCACTTTCACCTCCTTCTTCGAGGATCCGAAGGCCAATTTGTCCCAGCTCATCTGGCCGGCGCTGGCGGTGGGCTACCGCTACTCGGCGGTGGCGACCCGCATGATGCGCTCCACCATCCTGGAGGTACTGCAGGAGGACTACATCCGCACTGCCCGGGCCAAGGGGGTGTTCGAGCGCCTTGTGATCCGGCGCCACGCCCTGCGCAACGCCATGCTGCCCGTGGTGACGGTGATCGGCCTGGAGTTTGCCTTTCTGATCGGTGGCCTGGTGGTCACCGAGCAGGTGTTCAACCTGAACGGCATTGGCAAGCTGTTCGTAGAGGCGGTCTCCCGGGGTGACATGACTATGGTGCAGGCGCTGGTGCTGCTGGTGGCCGCTTTCTTCATCCTGATCAACTTCGCGATCGACCTGCTCTACGCGGTGCTCGATCCCCGCATTCGGTACCGGTGAGAAAATGAGCGACGTCGCCCCTGCCGTCACCTACCGCGTGCCCAAGCAGCGCCACCCGCTGCTCGCCTTCGTCGTCTACCAGCCGATGGGCGCGTTCGGCCTCGTCGTTATTCTGGCCATGGTCTTCGCCGCCGCATTCGCCCCCTGGGTGGCGCCCCACGATCCGCTGGCGGTGGATTACGCCAACCTGCTGGCGCCCCCGTCGTGGGAGCACTGGCTGGGCACTGACAACTTCGGCCGCGACGTGCTGTCGCGCATCATCTACGGGGCGCAAACGGCCCTCGCCGTCGGCTTTCTCTCCTCCTTTTGGGGGTCTATGGTGGGGGCCGTCATCGGCGTCGTCTCCGCCTACTTCGGCGGCAAGGCCGATATGATCATCCAGCGCTTCATGGACGTACTCCTCTCCTTCCCAATCATCGTGCTGGCGCTGGCGGTGGTGGCGATCCTAGGCAAGAACATCGTGTTCGGCATCGATCTCAACCTGATCTTCGCCATCGGGCTGCCCATGGTGCCCAAGGTGGCGCGGGTGGTGCGCTCCTCCGCCCTGGCGATCCGGGAGCTGCCCTACATCGACGCCGCCCGCGCGGCGGGCTTTTCCCACACCCGCATCATCTTCCGCCACATCGTGCCCAACGTGGTGGCCCCCTTCCTCATCATGCTCACCGCCTTCGTCGGCCAGGCGATCCTGCTGGAGGCGTCCCTATCCTTTCTCGGGCTCGGCGTCACGGAGCCCACGCCGGCGTGGGGCCTGATGCTCTCCGGCTCGGCGGCCGACTTCTACCGGGAGGCCCCGTGGATGATCGTCTTCCCCGGGGTGGCCATCAGCCTGGCGGTCTTCGCCTTCAACCTGTTCGGCGACTCCCTGCGGGACTGGCTCGATCCCAAGATCAAGCTGTAACCGGAAGGGAGCTTGCGTTGAGCACCATCGCCCCCTCGTCCGCCGCTGCGGCCTTCCGCGACGGGGCGCGGGAGTCCTTCGGCGTGCCTTCCGCCGTCCTCGGCGCCGGCTACCTGGGCTTCGGCGCCCTGGCGGCCGGGCACGACTTCTCCCTCTTCGCCGCGCTCCTTTCCACCGCCGCCATCTGGGCGCTGCCCGGTCAGGTGGTGCTGGTGGAGATGCACGCCATCGGCGCTCCGCTCCTCGCCGTCGTCTCCACGGTCATGCTCACCAGCGCCCGTTTCCTGCCCATGACCGTGGCCTTGATGCCGCTGCTGCGCGCTCCGCGGCATTCGCGGGTGGCTTTCTATCTGGCCGCCCATCTGGTGGCCATGACCGGATGGGCGGCGGCTATGCGGCGCTGCCCCGAACTCCCTCCGGACGCCCGGCTCGCCTATTTCGTCGGGTTCGCCCTCACCAACTGGGGGACAAGCTTCCTGTGCACCGCCCTCGGCTACCTGCTCGCCGACGGACTGCCGCCCCTGGTGAAACTGGGCTTCGTGTTCCTGAGCCCCGTCTACTTCCTGCTCATCCTGACGGGTGATGCCCGCACGCGGGCGACCGTGCTGGCCATGGTGTGCGGCGCCCTGGCGGGACCCGCCGCGCACCTGGTGGTCCCGGGCTGGAGCGTGCTGGCCGGGGGCGTCGCGGGGGGCACCTTGGCCTATCTCGCCCTGCGCACGGGGGAGCGGCGTGGCTGAGCTGGGCGGGATGCCGGCGTGGCTGGTGGCGCTGCTCTGCGGTCTGGCCACCTATCTCTGGCGGGGGCTGGGGGTCACGCTCTCCGGGGGGCTACGCACCGAGAGTCCCGTTTTCGTCTGGGTGGGGTGCGTGGCCTACGCCATGATCGCCGGGCTGATTGCTCGCATCCTCCTGATGCCCGGCGGCACCCTGGAGCAGACTATGCTCGCCGACCGGCTCCTCGCCTGCGCCGCCGCCTCGGCGGTCTTCTTCTTCGGCGGGCGCAACCTCTTCTACGGCGTCGTGACCGGCGGAACGGCGCTGGTGATCCTCCATTGGGCCAGGCAGGCCATGGCCTGAACCGGCATCCGCCGCGCCCACGGGACTTGGGGCAAGGGGAATGGAAGGCAGGACCACGTTCTCGGCGATGGGACCCAGGGAGCGCATCGACGCCCTGGTGGACCCGGGCAGTTTCGCGCCTCTGCCCGGGATCGACTCGGCGGTGCTGGCGGGCCCCGCGTGTGTGGGCGGCGAGCCGGCGGTGCTGGCCGCCTTCGACGCCGCCGACGCCGGCGGCTCCATCGGCCGGCGGGAGGCCGAGCGGCTGATGGAAGCCTGCGAGCTTTGCCAGCGGGAGGGTTGGCCCCTGCTGCTGGTGATCGACTCGGCCGGGGCCCGCCTCACCGAAGGGCTGCAAGCCTTGGGCGCGTTTCGCCGCCTGTACCGCCGGGTGCTGGAGTTTGCGGCGAGGGGCGGGCGGCTGCTGGCGTTGCTGCCGCGCCACGCCTTCGGCGGCGCCAGCATGCTCGCCTTCGCCTGCGAGCGGCGGATCTATAGCGAACGCACCCTGCTCGCCATGTCGGGTCCGGCCATCATCGAAGCCCTGGGAGGCCGGGACCAGTTGAATGCTCGGGACCGAAACGCGGTCCGGGACCTCATGGGCGGAAAATCCCGGTGCCGCCACAGGGAAGAAGAGCACCTGGTGGCCGACTCGGCGGACGCCTTCCGGGCGGCAGCCCTGCGCTGGCTGGGGGAGATCGAGGAACGGGGACCGCCTTCCCTCGCCCAGCGACACGCCGACTTGAAGGCCCGACTCTCGGCGTTCGGGCTCGAGCCCGTTCCCCCGTCCCCGGCGGACCCGGTGCCGAGGGCGCTGGGCCGGACCCTGGACGCCCTGTTTCCCCGGGGCTGTCGAGCCGGATTCCGGGAGGGAGTGCTCTGGGGCACGGCCGCCACGGAAGCGGGTCCGGTCGGCGTCCTGGGGCTCCTGGGGGGTGAGCCGGTGGGCGCCCGCAGGGCCTGGCTCCTGGGGGAAGGGGCCCTCGCCTTCGGCCACGCCCATCCGAAACTTCCCCTGGTGCTGCTTATGGACGCGCCCGGGCACGCAGCCCGCAGCGCCGACGAGCGGGTCATCCTGTCCGCGTACCTTACCCACCTCGCCCAGGTGCTGCATCATGTCAAGGGGCTCTGTCCCCTCACGCTGCTGGTGACGGGGACGGCGGCGGGGGGCATCTACGTGAGCCTTGCCTGCCCCGCCGACCGGGTGTGGGCCCTGCCCCATGCGTCCATCATGGAGCTGCCGCCCCAGGCGGTGGCCCAGGTGCTGGGCGCGGCGGAAGCGGAGGACCGCGGCCCCGAGCGGCTGCTCGAGCTGGGCGTGGTGGACCGGGTGCTTCCGGCGGACGAGTTCGCCCGGGCGGGCCGGGCCCTTTTCGATCGATCCCTGCCATGAACGCCAACATTTACAGCGTGATCGCCGGCTGCTTTCCCCGGACGGCCGCCATGCCGGCCCTCATCGACCGGGAGGGCGCGTCCTACACTTACGAAGACCTGGAGCGGGAAACCGCTCGCCTGGCGAACCTGCTCGCGAGCCTGGGGCTCAAGCCGGGCGACCGGGTGGCCGCCCAGGTGGAAAAGTCTCCCCAGGCGCTATTCCTCTACCTCGCCGCGGTGCGTGCTGGCATGGTGTATCTGCCCCTCAACACCGCCTATCAGGCGCACGAGATCGGCTATTTCCTGAGCGACGCCGAGCCGGCCCTGGTGGTGTGCCGGCCCCAGGCGAAGGCGTGGATCGAACCCCTGGCGGACCGGGCAGGAACGCGCCACGTGCTGACCCTGGACGAGCATGGCCGGGGCACCCTCATGGACGCCGCCGCGGGCCTGCCCGCGGACTTCGATACGGTGGAGGCGATGGAGGACGATCTCGCCTGCATCATCTACACCTCGGGCACCACGGGCCGGGCCAAGGGCGCCATGCTTTCCCACCGCAACCTTTCTTCCAACGGGCTCACCCTGCGCGACTACTGGCGCTTTTCGAGCAGCGACGTGCTCATCCATGCCCTGCCCCTGTTCCACGTGCACGGCCTGTTCGTGGCGGTGCACTGCGCGCTCCTGGCGGGCGCCTGCATGCGGTTTCACCGCCGATTCGACCCCAAGGCGGTGCTCGAGGATTTCTCCCGGGCCACCGTGCTCATGGGTGTGCCCACCTTTTACACCCGGCTGCTCCACGAACCGGGGCTCACGCGGGAGGCCTGCCGGGGCATGCGGCTCTTCGTCTCCGGCTCCGCGCCCCTGCTCGCCGAAACCCACCGGGCCTTCGGCGAGCGCACGGGCCACGCGATCCTGGAGCGCTACGGCATGTCGGAGGCGGGCATGATCACTTCCAACCCTTACGACGGCGAGCGGCGACCCGGCACGGTGGGCTTTCCCCTGCCGGGCGTGAGCGTGCGCGTGGCCGACGAGCAGGACCGGCCCCTGCCGACGGGGGAAATCGGCGGCATCCAGGTCAAGGGGCCCAACGTGTTCCTGGGCTACTGGCGCCTGCCGGACAAGACCCGGGAGGAGTTCACCGCCGACGGATTCTTCCGCACCGGCGACGTGGGCGTGTTCAGCCACGATGGTTACCTTTCCATCGTGGGGCGCGCCAAGGACCTGGTGATCACGGGCGGCTACAACGTGTATCCCAAGGAGGTGGAGCTCGCGATCGACGAGATTCCCGGCGTGCTGGAATCCGCGGTGATCGGCGTTCCCCACCCGGATTTCGGCGAAGCGGTCACCGCGGTGGTGGTGCGGGACCGGGACGGCGCGGGGCTCACTGAGGAAGCCATCATCCAGCACGTCAAAAGCAAGCTCGCCGGCTACAAGGTGCCCAAGCGGGTGTACTTCGTGGAGGGGCTGCCCCGCAATGCCATGGGCAAAGTGCAAAAAAGCGTATTGCGAGAGATGTTCTCTAAGTCCGACTGAGGCGGGGCAGCCTCGCGCCCGCTCCCGCTCCCGACCGCTCCGCGGCTTCCGTGTCGCGGCCGCGCCCCTCCACACCATGGGCAAAGTGGAGAAAAGCGTATTGCGAGAGATGTTCTCTAAGTCCGACTGAGGCGGGGCAGCTTTGCGGCCCGTCGCCCGGCTCTCGGAGGGCGAAGCCATGGAGCGGAGAGGGGCGCGAGGAGCGGCAGGAGGTTAAGGTGTTCCGGGCGCCTTCGGCCGTGCCCGCTCCCAAGCTGCGCTCTTCCGTGGCCCGGCCGATCCCCCGCTCCCGACCGCTCCGCGGCTTCCGTGTCGCGGCCGCGCCCCTCTACACCATGGGCAAAGCGCAGAAGAACGTGTTGCGGGAGAGGTTCTCCAAGACCGCTTGAGGTCATATACGCGTTAAGCGCAGCCGAAACGCGCCGACAGCGCGGGTAAAGGGTGTGCCAAGACGTGCCTTGTGCGCTGGCGCTCAGAGCAGGCTGATGAGCATGCGGGTGGCCAAGGCGTAGAGCAGCAGGGCGAAGATGCGCCGCAGCAGGGTGACCGGCATGCGGTGGGCGGCCCGGGCACCCAAAGGGGCGGTCGCCATGCTGGCGATCACCAGCCCCGCCAGCGCCGGCAGGTAGACGAAGCCCACGGTCAAGGATGGCAGATTCTCGTTCCCCAGCCCGATGAGCACGTAGCCCGCCGTTCCCGCCGCGGCGATGGGAAAGCCCAGGGCCGACGAAGTGCCGATGGCCGTGAGCAGGGGCACGTTGCAGAAGGTGAGCAGCGGGACGGTCATCACCGCGCCGCCCGCCGCCACCCAGCTCGAGATCGCTCCGATGGCCGCGCCGAGGAAGAACAGCACAGCCCGTCCCGGCAACTGGCGCGTGGGCTTCGGCTTGATGCCCAGCAGGAGCTGGGTGGCGGCCGCGTAAACGAAGAGGGCGAAAAAGACCGCCAGGGGACGCGTGGACAGGGCGCCGGCCACTAGGGCACCGCCGAAGGTGCCGATGAGGATGCCGGGGGCCATGGCTTTCGCGACGTTCCAGTGCACCGCGTTGCGCGCGTGGTGGGCGCGCACGCTGGAGACGGCGGTGAACAGGATGCTGGCGATGGCCGTGCCCAAGGACAGGTGCAGGATGTGCTCCGCCGGAAAACCCTGGGCCTCGAAAAGGAATACCAGGAAGGGCACCATGGTCATGCCCCCGCCGATGCCCAGCATGCCGGCGAAGAAACCGACGAAGCCGCCGAGAGCCAGGTATGCGAGCCACCATTCCATGGTCGAGACGGCTCCGTATCAAACCGGATATTTGACGGAGCGAGTCGGGTACGCGTTGGCGCCTCGCTTCCCTCGCGGTCGATCGGTGCGTTTCGCCTGCCTGCCGCGACCCGCGCGGCGCAGGCAGGCTTCGCTCAACACACCCTACGGGGCGGGGATTCGCGACTCACGCCTTGCCTTTCAGGCGCAGCGCCTCTTCGTCGAACGCCTGGTCGATGGCGTGCACAACGCGCTCCACCATGCGCAGGCCCTCCACGGGCGCGTCGTCCTTCATGTAGGCGAGACGCAGCGGCCCCAAGGCGGCCACCGCCCGCTCCCGGGCAATGGGGTCGCCGGCGGCCTGCAGGCCGCTGCCCTCGAAGAGGCTCGCCACGATGGCGCCTGCCACCGGATCGCGATGGGACCCGGCGCGGGCCTTGGCTATGGTCTCCTCGGGCGTTCCGTCCAGGAGGCCGTCGGGCGTATGGGCGTTCAGGTAAGCCAGCAGCTCGGCGAAGGTCATGGGGTTTTGAACAGGAGTCCCTCCCGGGGGCTCGCGCCGCAGGCTTTCTCCACCCGGTCGATGTAGTACAGGAGATCGATGGGCAGCGTCACCCCGTCCAGCAATTGTAGCGGAAAAAGCCGGCACGCCAGGACCAGGTCGGCCGCGGTGAGGGTGCCCGCGGTGAAGTAGCGGTGGCGGGCGAGATGGCGCGCCAGCCCGCGCAGGTCGGCCACCCGTTCGAGCTGCCGGTAGCCCTCGTAGCGGTCGCTCGCCAAAGCCTCCATGCCCATCCCGAAGCGCCGCTCCACCTCGGCCGCCGCCCGGGCGAGCTGTGCGGGGCTCGCGCCCATGTCGGCGAAGGCCGGCAGCACGGCCGCGGTGAGCCGGGCGAGGAGCGGTCCGCTGCGCTCGAGCCAAGCGTGGAGCACATTCCAGGCTTCCGGATTGACCAGCCCGTCGAACAAGGGAGGGCCGCCGGCCCAGGCGTCCAGCCCTTCCAGGGCGGCGGTAGGGTCGGTGCATACACGCTGGTCATCGAGCCTCAACAGCAACGGCCCGATTGCAACGCCAAGCTCGAAGAACAGGCCGTCGTGCTCGTCGCCCAGGGGTATCGCCTGATGCGCCGCGTCTTTGTAGCGCAGCGCGAGGCGCACGCTCTGGGCGTCCATCGATGACCAGGCATGGTAGAGCACGATCACCGCCGCCTCCACATGTTATGACAAATACATATCCTTTACGTTGCCATCCCGAGCAGGCGCCGGGTGATGAAGCTCCACTCCCGGGGGGTGACCGGCGTAATGGACAACCGGTTGCCGGGTTTGAGGACCAGCATGGAGGCGAGCTCGGGATGCCCCTTGAGCTCTTTGAGGGGCAGGAAGCGGGTCTTGCGCTTGAATTTCACGTCCACGTTGAACCAGCGGGGCTTTTGCGGCGTCGCCTTCGGGTCGTAGTAGGGGCTTGCGGGGTCGAACTGGGTGGCGTCGGGGTAGGCGGCAGAGGCCACCTCCACGATTCCGGCGATCCCCGGCTCGGGGCAGCTCGAGTGATAGAAAAAGGCGAGATCCCCCACCTCCATGAGATCCCGCATGAAGTTGCGCGCCTGGTAGTTGCGCACCCCGCTCCAGGGGGTGATGCGGCGCGGCGCCGAGGCGAGGTCGTCGATGCTGAACTCGTCCGGCTCGGACTTCATGAGCCAGTAGCGCATGGCTCGCCTGGATGTTCCACGATGGGCCCGGGAGGATGAAGAAGCCGGGTCCGCCTGGAGATCACCCATCAGATTCGCGGCCCCGATCGTCAGGCCGTCGCTCCTCTGCCGGCTGATCATCCACTGCAAACGCTCAGTAGAAAAACAAAGGGGGTTCCGGTTTCCCGCAACCCCCTTCGCGCCGCGGGCTTTCGCCCGCATCAAACAGGAGCCCCCCGCCAATGCCGTCCGGCCTTCATCCTGAACCCTGAGGTTCAAGGTGGTCGCTTTCCGAGCGTCTCAGGCGCTTCCGCTTGGGACGCGCACACCAACGCTACTTGAGTCCGCAACCAGATCGCAACAAGTAGGTTCCAAGAATATTGGCCCGATCGACGAACACCGCAGGGGACATTCGGCGGCGTTCCAGCCCATCAAAAGGGTTCAGGGCTAGAACAACTCATCCTGCTCGGAGAGCGCGCGGTCGAGCGTCTCCTGCATCGCGTTTATTCTACGACGAATCTCCCCCAAGTCAAACTTGCCCGAGACCCGGGTGGAGAGGAATTCGTGGGCGATTTGCAGCGCAGCGATGAGGGCGATGCGTTCGGTGCCCACCACCTTGCCGGTCTCTTTCACCTCCCGCATGCGTTTTTCGAGAAAGGCGACGGCCTCCAGCAGTTGTTGCCGCTCCTCCTCCTTGCAGGCGATGCGAAATTCCCGGCCCATGATGGTCACGTCCAGGGGTTTCAGCTCGGCGCTGCTCATGAGATCTCTTCGGGCAGCTTCTCCACCAGCCCCTCGAGCCGGGCCCGGGCTTTCGCCATGCGATCGCGCAACCGCTTGTTCTCGTCCTCCAGCGCTGCCACCTTTTGCCGCAGCTCGCTGTTCTGGGTGCGCAAACGTTGGCACAATTCAACGAGTTGAGCGATTTTTTCGTCGAGAGCGGTGAGTTCTGCGTCCATAGTTGCAATATAGAGGCAAAAACGCGGAAAATCAACCGCTAACAAAACATTCTGAGAAATCGCTTCATGTTTTCGCCCGATTTCCCATGGCGTCTGCATCGGGTGGGGGCGGCCCGCTGTTCAGACCGCCCGGCGGAGTCCGACGGGCCCGACGGAAGGCGCGGATGAACTCCGATCCGGTATATACTTGCGCCTCTTTCATTCCCGCCCGCACCGCCGGCTATGGGAGGGTGCGCGTCCTCGCGGGCTCCGGGCGCTTCCCATGAAGGCTACCCACTAGTGTCCGACCCCCAGTCCAGCGCTTCTCGGCTTTACCTTCGCCTGCTGCGCTACGTGGCGCCTTACTGGCAGGCCTTCGCCGGTGCCATCGTGGGCATGATCGTCGTGGCGGCCACTGAGCCGGCGCTTCCGGCCCTCATGAAACCCCTGCTGGACGGCAGCTTCGTCCAAAAGGACGAAACCCTGATGCGGCTCGTGCCGCTCGCCATCGTCGGGGTGTTCCTGATTCGCGGCCTCGCCTCCTATCTCGGCGACTATTGCATCCATTGGGTGGGCAACAAGGTGGTCATGGATCTGCGCAACGCCATGTTCGACCGGCTGCTGGCGCTACCGACGCGCTTTTTCACCGACCAGGCCTCCGGCGTGCTGATCTCCCGGGTGACCTACGATGCGGCCCAGGTGACCACCGCTTCGACCCATGCCCTGACCGTGATGGTCAAGGACTCGCTGGCGGTCCTGGGGCTGCTCGCCTGGCTCCTTTATCTCAACTGGAAGCTCACCCTGCTGATGCTGGTGGTCGGGCCCGCCATCGCCGGGGTGATCCACGTGGCCGGCAAGCGGCTGCGGCGGGCGAGTCTGGGCACCCAGGAAGCGATGGGGGACATGACCCAGGTGGTGCAAGAGGCGATCGAATGCCATCGGGTGGTGAAGGTGTTCGGCGGCGAGGCGTACGAAGCGCGGCGCTTCCACGACACGGCCAACCGGGTGCGCCGCTTCGCCATGAAGCACGCCGCGGCGGCGGCCGCGACGGTCCCCATCACCCAGGTGCTGGCGGCGGTGATCCTGGCCGGCGTGATCTACATTGCCGCGCTCCAGTCCAACGTGGGGGAAACCACCGTCGGCGGGTTCGTCTCCTTCGTCACCGCCATGGCCATGCTGCTCGCCCCCATCAAGCGGCTCACCCAGGTGAACGAGCACATCCAGCGGGGCCTGGCGGCGGCCCAGAGCGTGTTTTCCGTGCTGGACCAGCCGCCCGAGCCCGACAGGGGGACCATCGTGCTGGAGCGCGCCCGCGGCGAGGTGGAGTTCCAGCGCGTCACCTTCACCTACGAAGGGGCGGCGAGGCCCGCGCTGGAAAGCTTTTCCCTCAAGGTGCTGCCGGGCGAGACGGTGGCCTTGGTGGGCCCGTCCGGCAGCGGCAAAACCACCCTGGTCAATCTTATCCCGCGCTTCTACCATCCCCAACGGGGGCGCATCCTGGTGGACGGGCAGGATATCGAGCGGCTCAAGCTCGCGAGCCTGCGGGCCAACATCGCCCTCGTCTCCCAGGAGGTGCTGCTGTTCAACGATACCATCGCCGCCAACATCGCCTACGGGGCCAACAGCCGGGCGTCGCGGGAAGAGATCATCGCCGCGGCCGAGGCGGCCCACGCCATGGACTTCATCCGCCAGCTCCCCGACGGGCTGGAGACCCTGGTGGGCGAGAACGGGGTCAAGCTCTCCGGCGGCCAGCGCCAGCGGCTGGCCATCGCCCGGGCGATCCTCAAGAACGCCCCGATCCTGATCCTGGACGAGGCTACCTCCGCCCTCGACAGCGAGTCGGAGCGGCACGTCCAGGCGGCCCTGGAGGCGCTGATGCGGGACCGTACCACCTTCGTCATCGCCCATCGTCTCTCCACTATCGAGAGGGCCCATCGCATCGTGGTGCTGGACCAGGGGCGGATCGCGGAGACAGGCACCCACGAAACGCTGCTCGCAGCAGGCGGGTTATACGCGCGGCTCTACCGCATCCAATTCGGCGAAATGTTGGAGCCTTCGAGCGCCTGAGGCGGTCACTTGCGCCGTCGGCGGTGCGTTTCGCCCGCAGCTCAACGCACTCTCCGGGTTCGCCCGGGCTTTCGGTGGTGATCAGAGATCTACCACTTTATTTACCGAAGGCGGTCGAGTACCGTCCCTGGTTCGTGTGCGAAGGGATTGACAACTCGTACGCCGGCGAACGTTTGAGCGTCTTGGAAGTCCTCGCTCAAAAGGTACGCACAATTCGCCTTCTGGGCGGCGGCCACGATCAAGGCGTCCCACCACGAGAGTTTATGACGGTCCTGGATTGTCCACGCGCCTTCAATGACAGAGGTGTCCACAGGGATCGGATGCCAGACGGCCAGATTACGCACGTCGGCCCTTGCCACCGCTTTCTTCATTCCGGGGTTAAGGCGCTGAGTGACCGTGACATAGAATTCGCTTAGAACCTGAGTGCTGATTCTTCCTGCTTTGGTTCGCCACAACGCTGCGAGCCACGCGGCAGCTTTGGCTTGTTTTTTGGGCTCCGAAGCGTCACGAAAGTACACTAAGACGTTGGTATCGACAAAACAACTAACGCCGCTCATGCAGTTCGTCTCTCGACGGATATTTCCCTTGCCGCTTCAGTAGAACGGGTTTGGCGGTGAGATACTGTTTCATGGCGGCTTCGTAACCTTCTTCCTCGAGCATCCGCCTGCGTAACATCTCACCAACCAGGCGAGAGACGCTTGTGTGATGCTTTGCCGCCCAGATCCGAGCCCACTGGGCCACTTCTTCGTCCAGCGTGATGGTCACGTTTTTCATGTGCACGAGTATAGTGTTACACTGAAATCGTGTCAAAACCCGGCAGGCGTCGAGCGCTCCGCGAGCAGCGCCTCCACCGCCTCGATCACCCGGCTTGCGGGCAGCTCCTGGAGGCAATCGCTGAAGCTTTCCACGTGGCGGTCGCAGCCCTCCAGCATGCAGGGCACGCAGTGCTTGATTCCTTGCAGGAGGAAGACGTTTCCCGCCCGCTGGCTTCCGACCCGCCGCCACGGGTTTCGATCGGCCGGATGACCCTTGGGCCACGGCCCCCACTTGACCGGGTTCGAAGGGCCGAACAAGGCCACGGTGGGCACCCCTACGGCGGCCGCCATGTGGGTGATGGCGGTGTCGGGCCCCACGTAGACGGCGGCGGCGGCGAGCAAGGGCCCCAACCTGGCGAGGCTCAAGCGCCCCGCCAGGTTGAGCGTTCCCCCAGGCAGCCTCTCGGCGATGGCCGCGACGTACGCCTGTTCCTCGGCGCCCGCGCTGCCGGTCAGCACGACACGCAGCCCCTGCCGGTCGAGCCAGGCCGCCAGCTCCGCCCACCCGGCGGCGTGCCACTTCTTGTAGTTGAACTTGGGATAGGGATGCAGGACCGCGTAATGACCCGAACCGGCGCCTGGAATCAGCTCCTGCACGAGCGCCTCGTCCCGGGCGGTCCAGCCGATCACCACCTCCGCGACCGGGGCGATCTCCAGCAGCGCCGCGAGCTGGAGGTTCATCCGCACCGTGTGGGTATCCAGGTCGTCGAAGGCCACCCAGCGGTGAAGCAGCCGTCGTTTCCACGCCTCCTTGGGGCGGGGATTGAGCAGCCCTGCCCGCCAGCGCCCCGCCGCGAAAGCATACAAGGTCGGCCGGTCGCCGGTAAGGGCCGATAAGGCGATGTCGTAGCGCCGCAGGAGCCCGGCATAGAGCTTTGCGTGCTCCGCCGCCCCGGGGCGTTCGGCGATGGCGAGCACCCGATGGAGGTCGGGGTTCGCGGCCAGCACGCCCTCCGTGCCCCGGAACACCAGGGCGTCGACCCGCGCCTCGGGCCAGGCGCGCTTCAGGGAACGGATGAGGGGAGTGGCTAGAAGCACGTCGCCGATGCGGCGGGTGACGACGACGAGGGCGTGGCGCGGCGCCTGCACGAAGGCCTAACCGAGGATAGCGTCCCGCGGCCACCCCGGCGTCCGCCCTGCCGCCTCCTTGAGCACGGCGGTGAAGAAACGCCTCTGTTCGCTGAGGAAGGGGGGCGACGCGAGAGGGCCCGATGGCGCGGCCGTTAAAGCCATCATGGTTGCAAATACTGGTGGATTCCCACCGCCGCAGCGACGCGGTCCGAACGCAGCACTTCCGCCAGCCGACGCTGGTTTTCCTCCAGCGTGTGCCGCGGATTTTCCCGATGCCAAAGATGCAGCACCGGCGCGGCGAAGCGGGCGCTTTTATGACGGATGCCAGAGCGGATCAACCGCACCACCAGGTCCGAGTCCTCGAGCCCCCACCCGCAGTAGGACTCGTCGAGGCCATTGACCCGCAGCAGGTCATCGCGCCAGGCAGCGAGGTTGCAGGTTTTGATGCCCTTCCAGCGGCGCGGCGCGCCCTTGCGCCAGGCGCCGCCCAGGGGAAGCGGCATCAGGGGCGCCAGGCGGTTGATGTCGCCCCGCCGCCACGCCTGCAACCACCGGCCGAAGCGCCACGTGTGCACCGGCAACCGCTCCCGCAGCACGCGCGCAGTGAAACCCTCGGACAGCAACACGCGGTTTCCCGCGGCGAACCAGCCGCGCTCGGCGAGCGACCGGTGGTGTGCCACGAAGGACGGCAGCGGTATGCAGTCGCCATCGGTGAAAATCACGTACACCGCCTCCGTGGCCGCCAACGCCCGGTTGCGGATGGCTGCGGCCCGGAAGCCCCGGTCCTCCTGCCACACGTGGGTGACCGGGAAAGGGGCCCGGGCGCGGTAGGCCTCCACCAACCGCCGCGTTTCCTCGGTCGAGCCGTCGTCGGCCACGATCATCTCGAACCCCTGATCGGTCTGGGCCGCATAGCCTTCCAAGACCGCCGCCAGAGCGTCGGGCCGGTTGTAGGTGGTCACGATCACGGCGATGGACATCATCGCGGCTCGTCCGTACGCAACATGAGCTTGACATACCGGTAGTACGCGCCTTCCGCGTTGCACACGGCCAGCATGAAGCCTTCCTTCCCGTCCAGAAAGCCTGCCCGAAGAAAGTAAGTGCGGATGAAGGTCCAGAGGCCATGCCCGACGGCCGTGGCCAGGCCCGCCCGTCGGCCCCGCTGGTGCGCCATGAGCGCTCCTGCGGTGGAATAGGCGTTCATCTTCTCCAGCATCTCCTCCAGGTTTTGGATGGCCTCGTGCCGCAGGGGCTGCTTCAAGGTGCCCACCGGGCCGTCGCAGAGCAGCCGCTCGTGGACCAGGTCCTCGCTGAAACGGGCGCTTCCGCGCTTGAAAAGCCGCGTCACGTAGTCCGGCCACCAGCCCGAATGGCGCATGTAGCGGCCGCAGAAGCTGGACAGCCGCGGTATCCGGAAGGCGACCCGGTCGCCGGGAGCCTGAAGGGCTCGCTCGATCTCCTGCCGTAGGTCTTCCGGCACCCACTCGTCCGCATCGAGGGACAACACCCAGTCGCCGGTGGCCCGCGCCAGAGCCCGGTTCTTCTGAGGCCCGAAGCCGGGCCAGTCGGGAGAGACCTCGACCTTGTCGGTGAAGCGCCGGGCGATCTCCACCGTGGCGTCGCGGCTGCCCGAGTCCAGCACCACGATCTCATCGGCCCAGGCGACCGACGCGAGGCAGCGCTCGAAGGTCTCCTGGGCGTTCTTGGTGATGACGATGACGGAGAGGGTCAATGTAGCCGGAGCAAGAGAAACGATCGGTTCGGCGCGCCGGAGTCAAACCGAGAGAATGTTCAGGCCCTCCCGGTGGGCGGCGGCGCAAAGGCGGGCGTCCAGGCAAACGAAATCACCGTTGGACGAGCGGCTGCGCAGGACGGTCACGGCCGCCGCCAATTGCAACGAATCCGCCGGGCGCAACGGATGAACGCGCAACAGACGTTTCGCCGTCTCCCTCAGAAGCTCGCTCGGCCGCACTTCTATCCACGCGGAGGCAAGATGCCGCAAGCGCTCGAAACTCTGGGACAACGGCTCGATCGGCACGCCAGATCGTTCCAGCCGCGCCAAGGCGGAGACGCATTCCACCTCCGTTCCCCACCACACGGCCATCAAAGGATCGCGCTCCAGAAGCGAGGTCACAAAATCCGTGGCGCGCTCCTTGACCAACAACGGCATGACCGCAGAACTGTCCCAGAACTTCACGGGTTTTGTTCGCGTTCGTCAAGCAAGGCTTGCAGGGCGCTGAGTCCCTTGGGCAAAGGAGGCGGCGGCGCCTTGAGAAGTTCTCGGCTCACCGGCGCCTTGGGGCGGCTCACGATCCCGACGCGTTCCAGCTCGGCGATCCATGCCTCTTCGTGACCGGCTGTGGATCCTCTGATGGGCTCCAGGCGCGCCACTGGGCGGCCGCGGTCCATGATCAGGACCGTCTCGCCGTGTTTTACGAGTTCCAACAATGCGCTGAGCCGGTTCTTGGCTTCCGTGACGGAGGTGGTTTTCATATGGCCATTCTGGCGTTGTCGATTGGGCCCGTCAAGCCAGAACCGTGAGCAGGCGGTAGGGTGCGTTGAGCGGAGCCGAAACGCACCTTCAGGGCTGTTGAGCGGCGTTCGCTGCACCGCCCGGCGGGCGCCGTCCCAAGGCGCTGAACAGAATCCCGCTCGCCCAGGCGTAGAACAGTCCCTCGGCGTGATCCAGCAAGAACGAATTGAAGAGGCAACCGATGGCCATGGCGAGGGCGACGCCCCGCGCCAGGATCCGGTCGGTCGCGCAGGGGAGCCAGGCGGCCAGGTGGAGTTGCGTGCCGAAGAGCAGCAGAAGCAGCGCGAGGCCGGGCAGGCCCACCTGCACCGCGATCATCAGATACTCGTTGTGCGGATTGTGCGTGCGTTCCTTCTCGGTGCCGGCCACCTGCTCGGCGTAAGCTTGGTGGAAGCCACCGGTGCCCACGCCCAGTATCGGATGCCGGACGAAGACGGCCACCGAGTTCGTCAAGTATTCCAGCCGCCAGCCGATGGAGCTCGACTGCGCCTCGTCAGGCCGCCAGGCCATGGCCTCCTGCACCGCCAGGTCGATGCGGCTCTTGAAGTTCTGGGACACCCCGTAGGCGCCGGTGAAGAGCACGCCGACCAGGACCGCCGCGGCGATCACGCCCTTGAGCCGCAGCCGCTCGAAGAACAGCAGCGCGATGAGCGCGGCCATGACCACGTAACCGGTGCGCCCCTGGACCATGAACAGCACGTTGGCCGCCGCGAGCAGCGCGGCAGCCCAGAAGATCACGCGCTTGCCCGGCGTCCTGGCCTCGAGCGCCCATACGGCGAAAAGAAACGCGGCGAAGGCCATGAAGAAGTTGTGCGTGATCTGGCGCTTGAAGACGAGCGGATTCCCGGGCATGCTTTCGGCCAAGATGAGCGACGGAAGCGCTTCCAACGCTATCCCATAGGACGCGAGCAGCGTGATGCCCATGGCGGCGGCGAAGAAAGCCAATGCCAGTTCCCGCTCCCGTGGCGTTCGGAACAAGGGGACCAGCACCGGGATGAGCAGCAGCTCCCGATACTTATTGAGCATCCCGAGGCGCTCTCCGAACGGCACGGTGGCGTAGCTCATGCCGAGCGCCAGCCACGCGAACAGCAGAATCGCCAGCAGCGCGACTGGGTTCCCCCGGACGAGGGCCCACTTCTCGGCAAACCGGCCGCTCGCCAGCCAGAAGAGCATCACCAGCGGCAGGAGAATGTTGTCGAGCGCAGTGGAAATGGGGATCGAAAGGCCCAGCGCCAGTGCCGTCCATCGGGCGGCGGTCTCGGCGCGGTCTTGCCAGCGGATACGCCCAGGTGGCAGCTCTGCCGATGTCATGGAGCGCCCACCCCGGAAAACCCCTCGGTAACGCTGCGGTCCGACCTGGGATTCAGTGCCAACGCCCTGCGCCTACCACGTGGACCGGACATGAGGATATCGACGGATTCTAGCGTCCTTCGTAATGACCGTTGCGCCCAGGGTGAGCGCGGTGGCCACGATAATGCGGTCGGCCAGATCCGCGTGAAAACTACCGGGCAGTTGAACCGAGCGCACGGCGATCGCGTTGCTGACCGGGACGAATTTCAGTTGCGGCAACGCCTCGCATCTGCCGATCCATTCTTCCACGGCCATGGTGAGTTTGAGGCGATCCCGTGAGACGAGCATCGCGACCTCCCAGGCGCTTATGCACGACACGTAAACGCCCGAACGTTCTATCGCCTCGTCGATCCGCATTCGGGCCTGCCTGGAAAGTGCTCGAGGGTCCGACACCCACCATACCCAGGCGTGGGTGTCCAGGAGAATCACCCGAGCGATTCCCAGTCTTCCAGGCCCACCGGCTCAGTGGGTTGCTCGTACTTAAGGACGGAATTGCGCAACGGCAGGAGCCCCTCGTCTGACTTGGGCGTGTATGGCACGACTTTCAGGACGGGACGACCGTGATCGGTGATGATGAGTTCCTCCCCCGTTTCCTGAACCTCGCGAAACAGCTCAAGGGCCCTGGGCTTGAACTTGGACTTCGAGACGACTTTTCCCATGAAGCATTCAATCTGACCATGGTCATATTACCATGGTCACATTCGTCCCATCAAGGCGATCCCGACCCGCTTGTTTCGAGGTGCGCTTGGGGACGCCCGCTGCGGCGTGGCGCTTTCACGCGCGGGCGCGCTCCACACCGGCGTCCTCCTCGCAGTTGGGCCGGTACTCCGGCACCCAGCGGGCGAGCTCCGAGCGCAGTTTTTCCGGGCTCACGGGAGGAATCATGAGCCACACCCGCAGCTCGTCGAGCCAGCCCGGATCCACGCTGCGGGCCCGGGCGATGTGCAGCTTCGGGTGGGGCGTCGGCAAGGTGGTCTCCTCCCTCGCCAGGGGTTCTTCGTACAGCTTCTCCCCGGGGCGCAGGCCCGTGAACTCGATCTTGATTTCGTCCTCGGCGAAGCCGGAGAGGCGGATGAGGTCCCGGGCGAGGTCCACGATCTTGACCGGCTCGCCCATGTCCAGTACGAAGATTTCCCCGCCCTTTCCCATGAGCCCCGCCTGCAGCACGAGCTGGCACGCCTCCGGAATCGACATGAAGTAGCGGGTGATCTCCGGGTGGGTGACCGTCACCGGTCCGCCCCGGGCGATCTGCTCCTTGAACTTGGGGATCACGCTCCCCGCGCTGCCCAGCACGTTGCCGAAGCGCACCATGACGAACTGGGTCGTGCCTTTCTTCCCCTCCCCCGGGGGGACCGGCGTCAGGGGCGAGGGCCTCTGCAGCGCCTGGCACACCATCTCGGCGAGGCGCTTGGTCGCCCCCATCACGTTGACCGGGTTCACGGCCTTGTCGGTGGAGACGAAGACGAACTTGCCGACTCCCCGGTCCCGGCACGTCTCGGCCGTCACCAGGGCGCCGAGGACGTTGTTCTGCACCGCCTCCCAGGCGTTTTCCTCCTCCATGAGAGGCACGTGCTTGTACGCTGCGGCGTGGAACACCACGTCCGGGCGGTACTCGTCGAGGACCTGCTCCATGCGCTGGCGGTTTTTCACGTCGCCGATCAGGCACGCGGTGGGCACGTCCTTGAATCGCTCGGCGAACTCCTGCTCCATCCGGTAGAGGGCGAACTCATTGAGCTCCAGCATGACCAGCTTGGCCGGAGCGAAACGGGCGATCTGGCGGCACAATTCGGCGCCGATGGAGCCCCCCGCGCCGGTCACCAGCACGGTCCGCCCGCTCAGCCACTCGCGCAGCCCGGCCGCATCCAGCATGACCGGGTCCCGCCCCAGCAGGTCGTCCAATTCCACCTGCCGGATCGAGGAGACGCTGACGCGCCCGCTCACCAGGTCGTCGAAAGAAGGCACCGTCAGCGCACGCAGGCCCGCGCGGGTGGCCACCTCGACCGCCCGGCGCCGGACCGCATGGGAGGCGGAAGGCAGCGCCACGATCGCGTGCTTGACGTCGTAGCGGGCGGCGTAGCGTGCGAGCGATTCGATGGGTCCGAGCACGGGCAGCCCGTGTACCTGCCGCCCGTGTTTGCCCGAATCGTCGTCCAGGAATCCCACCACCCGCCATTCGGCGCTTCTCGCCAGCGCTTTCGCCAGGCTCGCGCCCGCGTCGCCGGCACCCAGCACCAGCACTGGCTGGGCCTCGAGAGCGTTCAGGCTCAAGAGCCGCCGCTCCTTCCACGTCCGGTAGGCGAGCCGGCTTCCCCCCATCAGCATGACGAGCAGGATCGGATCGAGGATGAAGACCGAGCGGGGAACGACCACGGGGACCTGAAGGAGCTTGAGCACCAGCGCGGTCGCCATAGTGGCGACGAAGGCCGCCAGCACGATGCGCTTGAGATCCGGTAGGCTGGCGTAGCGCCAGATCCCGCGGTAGAGGCCGAAGGCCAGGAACACGGCCGCCTGGGTCGGGATCACCCAAGGCAGGGTCTTCCAGGCGCCGGCGAAGAGGGGGTCGGTGTGGTCCAGGTTGAGCCTGAGCAGGTACGCCAGCACCCAGGCCGCGCCGCAGGCCACCACGTCGTGGGCAATCGCAAGAGCGGTCTTTGGGTTGTTGATCATCGGTTAACGGGGCAGCGTCGTAGCGACCGCTTCTTCCAGCCGGGCCACAGCAAATCGTTCCAGGCCATCACGGCGCCATAGCGTACCACTATGGCGTCTGCGGTAAAGGGTTGACGAACCATCGACCGCGATCGTGTCCTACCCCCTTCCTTCTTCCCCGAATTCGGAAGATTCGATCGCTCTTCGACCTTCTCCCCTGTCCCCCTCCCCGCGGGGAGAGGGGAACCCAAGCGCCAAGGCTGTGGGTGCATTGAGCGAAGCGAGGCGCACCGAAACGAAGCGGCATCGAAATGCCTGGGCTGCCGGGAATTGCGCCAGACCATGAGCTATGCTACCAATAATGATTGCACACGATGAGGGCAACATGGGACAGGTGATCGTAAGAAACCTCGACGATAAAACCATCGCGGCGCTGAAGGTCAAGGCGGCCCTGCATGGGAATTCGCTGGAGCAGGAATTGCGCGAGATTCTGGCCGAAGCGGCGCGCTCCCGGCCCCAGGAGCGCCTGGCGCTTGCCGACCGGATCCGCGCCATGACGCCGCGCAAAGCCCAGACCGACTCCACGGCGCTGGTGCGCGAGGACCGGGATCGATGACTTGAGTGGTCGACGCGAGCGTCGCCGTCAAATGGTTCGTCGAGGAAGCGCATTCAATGGCCGCCCGAACGGTGCTCGCTTCGGCTGAGCCCATCATCGCACCTGATCTCATCGTTCCGGAAGTCTGCAACACGGCGTGGAAGAAGGCCCAGCGCGGTGAAATCTCGTGGGCGCAGGCGGAAGCCCTGGTGCAAGCTCTCCCCTTGTCGTTCGAAAAGCTGGTCGAGACCGCGCCACTCGCTCCGCGCGCCCTGGAGCTTGCCAGGCAATTCGATCACCCCGCCTACGATTGTTTTTACCTCGCGCTCGCCGACTCGGTCTCGGCGACGCTGGTAACCGACGACGCGCGGGCCGTCGAATTGGCCCGGGCCGCTCGCCGTCGCAGGCTCGCGAAAACCCCCCGCCGCGCTCGAAACTCGAGGTGGATAAACGCGGTTTCTCTCGACCGCGCCACACACAGTTGTAGGGTGCGTTGAGCGGAGCCGAAACGCACCGAAGCGGATGGCATGGGAATGCCCGAGCGACGCCAGAAGCAGACCTTACCGGCTGCGCCACAGGCGATCGATCCAGAGCATCACGGCGGCGTAGAGGATCACCCAGACGCCGAGGCCCGCCCACTGAACCGGCGCCGGCGCCGCCATGAGCCCCAGGGCCGAGGCTCCGGCCGCCAGCATCAGGGCGTACTCGCCCAACGCGGTGCCCCGATGCCCCGCGCCGAGCTGCACCACTCGCTGATAGTAGTGCTCCTTGTGGGCCTGCCACACCCGTTCGCCCCGCAGCGCCCGCCGCGCTAGGGTCACCGTGGCGTCGACGACGAAGGGGGAAAACGCCAGCACCGGAAACCAGGCCGGCCATAGCCCCTGCTGCCAGCCCAGCAGGCCCAGGGCGGCGGCGAGAAAGCCCAGGGGCACCGAGCCCACGTCCCCCATGAAGATGCGCGCGGGCGGGAAGTTGAAGGCGAGGAAAGCCAGGGCCGAGGCAGTGATGGCGGCGCACAGGGCGGCAAGCTCCAGCGCGCCGCCGAGCCCCGCGGCGATGGCGTAGGCGCCGAAGCCGGCCACCGCCATGCCGCCGGCGAGGCCATCGGCCCCGTCCATGAAGTTGTACAGGTTGCACATCCAGGCGATCGCCAGCACCGCGGCGACGGCCCACGCCGCTCCGGGGAAGGCATCCCAATGCCACGCGACCAGGGCGCCCGAGACGGCCAGTTGAACCGAGAGCCGCACGAGGACCGGGAGCCCGCGCAGATCGTCGAAGAACGACACCCCCGCCAGCACGAGGGCGCCGGCGAGTATCAACCACGCGCCGGGCGGCGCCGCGATGAGCCAGCCGACCACGATCCCGGCGAGCAGGCCGAGCCCGCCCGTGCGGGGCACGGGCGCCGCATGGAGCGAGCGCTCGTTGGGAAGATCGAGCACCAGGAGGCGGTGGCTGCCCCCCAAGAGCCAGGCGAGCGTACCGAAGGAGAGAGCGAGCGCGAGCAGCGGGGCGAGATAGGCGAGCGACAAAACTTAACCTAGACTGCCTGGGTCGCCCGGGCTAAGAGCGGGTCATCGGGAAAGCGGTAGGGGTTGACCACGGTCAGCCCCTGCCAGGTGAAGCCGTGCTGCATATCTTCGCTTAGCAGTAACCTGCAGCGGCGTTCCGCGCAGACGGAAAGGATCAGGGCGTCCCAAAATTGAAAATGCTGGCTGACGCTCAGGTCAAACGCGGACTGGAACGCCGTCCAAGTGGAATCCGCGACCTCAAACGTATCCGCCCAATTCAGAATCGCTGCTCGCGCCACCGACGCCGTCCTATGTGCCTTACCGGTGAGCACTCGATAAAGCTCACCCAGGCATTGGGCCGGAATCAGGACGGCGGCGAGCGGCAGGCGCTCGATCAGTTCCAAACTTCGCCGATGAGCCGAGGCATTCCCGATCCCTTCCGCATAAGCAAGTACGTTGGTATCCAGGCCGATTCTCATCGGTCGTTCTCATAGAGTTCGTCACGACGCCAGTTCCGGGCGCCGGTTGACCGCCGCGCCCGCAGGCGGCGCAACAGAGCAATGCGTGCAGCTTCCCGGGTGGCGCGATTTGCATCGACCGACGAAATCCTAGCGACGGGCCTGCCTCGCGAAACCACCTCTACGGTCTCGCCGGCGGCCACGGCCCGCAGCAGCTCAGAGAAACGACGATTGGCCTCGGCAGCAGTGACGGTCTTCATGTTGGATAATGATGTAGTAATCAACACTACATTATGGTTGGGCGGCCTCTTGCCGTCAACGCCCGAGACCGCGTCCGGTCCGAGCTGACCGGCGCGTTGCGCTCCGCACCGCTTAAAGGCGCCCGACTGGACCCGGCCCTAGCTCCCCGGCCGGCATAGGTCGCCCGGCAGGCGCCTGTCAAGAGAAGCCGGGCTTATTTCAAAATCGCTCTCGCCTCAAGCTGCGCTGCAGCGCACCCCTGGGAGCAACTGGGTGCCTCGCTCTTCGCCTGAGACTCACTCGGCGCTCGTGGACGATTGCCAAGGATCAATCGCCTCGAGGACTGGATAGTCGAGATCGCGTGCGCGATGCCTCATCAATCGCAGTCTGTGGCGCAAGACGGACGCGCCGCAACAAGCTATCGACAGCCGACACGCCCCATTTGGGCGAGCAAGCGGCCCCACCGACAGGCTGCTGGTAGATCACCGGTGAGGATGCGGCTAGCAAAGAAGGCTGGAAGCTCGCTTTCCGGCCGGTCCAGAGCCTTGGCCGGCGAAAGCCGGCGGGGAGCGATTCGATGCCTTTGCGGACCGCTCCCAAAGACAGGACGCTCAGGAACAACGGGGATGCCGGCCGACGGCCGAAACAAACGGTACTTTTGCATTGGGCTTGCGGCGTCCGGGCGCTGAGAGAACTTTAGTGCTGACTGAATGGCAAAACGGCGCTGTCCGCGTGAGGCTACGGTTGCGCTCGAACTCGACGTCGTCCAGGCCATGGAGCGGCGAGCGAGGCATGAATCCACCAAGGACTGGGAAGCGCTGTTCAAGCGTTCATAGTCGGCCTCGGAGAGCACCACGGCCACCGGTCGGCCGTAGACGGTGATTTCCTGCGGCCCCTCGCGCTCGATGGACTTTCACTACCCCGCTCACCGAAAGCTGTCTAGAAACCACCGGGCCGTGGCTTCGAGCCCTTCCTCCAGGCTGTGCGGCGGCGCCCATCCCAGCATGCGCCGGATCTTGGAGTCGTCCACCGAGAGGGACCCGATCAGCCGGTCCACCGCATGTCCGCGGCCGAGCAACCGTCCTCCGAGGGAAAGCCACGACGGCGGCACGGGCACGAGCCTCGGCTGCACTCCCAAGGCGCGGGCCAGGCGGTGCACCAGCTCAGGGGTGGACAGGTCTTCTGCATCCCGCACGAGAAACGTCTCCCCCGCGGCGGCCGGATGCTCCAGGCACTTCACGATGGCGTCCGCCAGGTTGCCCACGTAAATCAGGCTGCGGCGGTTCTTGACGCTTCCCAAGGGCAGCGGAACGCCGCGGGCGACGATCTTCAACAAGCTCAGGAAATTCCCCTTCACGCCGGGGCCGTAGACGAGCGGCGGGCGCAGGATCACCACCTCCATCCCCGTCTGCGCGCCGATCCGGCGCAGCGCCTGTTCCGCCTCCCCCTTGGAGCGGGCGTAAGCGTCCTGGGGCGCCGGGGGATCGGATTCGGTGAACGGCCGCGTCCGCGTCGCTTCCCCGTTCACCTTGATGGTGCTTAGAAAAACGAAGCGGCGCACGCCCGCCGCCGCGGCGGCGAGGGCCAGGCCCTCGGTGCCTTCCACGTTCACCCGGCGGTATGCGGCAAGGCCGTCGGGCATCGCTTCAGCCATCACGTGCACCCGCGCGGCGAGATGCACGACGGCGTCCATGCCAGCGAGCGCCTCGTTCCATCGGGTCGCCGGCCCGATGTCATCGATCCGGATCAGTTCGACCGACCGCCGCTCTGGGGCTCTTGTGCTGCTCCCCTCCTCCCAGGGAAAGCGGCCGGAGGGAGGAAAAGACCCTCGCACCGCGGCCCTGATCCCAAATCCCGCCCCAGAGAGCACCGGAATCAGGGCCTGGCCGACAAAGCCGGTCGCGCCGGTGAGGAGAACCGTCGCTGGTTTCGAGTTCTCCGGCAAGCGCGCCCCCTTGTCTCCTTGCTGGCTACGGATTAACACGGATGTCCACGAACAGATGGAATGGAAATGGAAAGCACCACACTTTATCCATAAAAATCCGTGACCATCTGTGGCTTAACTCAAGCTTTTTTTTGGCAAGGTGCGTTGAGCGCACCCTGCCTGCGCCGCCCGGGTCACGACAGGCAGGCGAAACGCACCGAACAGCGCTCAGAGCAACGCAGCGCTCACGCCCAACGCTCCGGCCGCCTGGACCAGGGCACGATCGAGCGCGCGCTTTCGCACCGTGATTGGCTGAGATGGCGAAGTGCAAGGCATCGCCCGAGCACAAGCCAGTGAGATGTTGATCCGCGAAACGGGCCGCGGTTCGGAAATCCAGGCGGGAGATGGGCAGCACGGAAAAGGATCCCTCCACCAGCTCGGCGAATATCGCCGGCGCATCGGCACGATGGCTGGGCGCCAACTGCCCAGTGCGCACTTTCAGCGAAAGGGCTGCGGAAAACTCGGTAATGACCCACTCGCTGATGGCCGGCTCCCCTGCGGGCTGAGCCGCGAGTCATTCCTGCATCTCGTCGGTTCGGCGCTCGTGCGTCAACGCGGCCACGAGCACACTCGTGTCCACATACAGCATCAGTAGCGCGCTTCATCGCGCAAGCGGCGGATGAAATCGCCGGCTTTCTCGGTTTGCACAGGCATTTGGGCCGTCAGCCGCCGAAGGCGCTGACGATCCACCGGCTTGCACGGCGGTTCGACCTTGGACAGCCGGACCATGGGCTTGCCTCGTTTGGTGATCACCACCTCTTCCCCGCCAGCGGCCAACTCGCTCAATTCGCTCAAGCGGGCCTTGGCTTCGGCCAGACTCACCAGAATTTTTTCCATACGGAGCGGCTAGAAGTGACCAATTGGACGGTCAGATTGTATGGCAAAAGCCTCGCAACCGCAGGGGGATGCAAGGCGCTGTTTCGTTGGTTTTTCTCTCTGGGATCCTTACGGATGTTCCACGGGGACCTGGGAAGACGCAGCAGCCGGATCGCCCGGCGGTGCGATTCTCTGGAAGGTTCTGGTGACTCGACGGTCTTCCATTGACTGAAAATGCCGCTCTCTGCCGCATCGCTCCCTCCCCTTCAAAGGGGCGGAGCGGGGGGTTCGCGGAGCAACAGCTCTCTCGCCCGCGGAGCCGACCCGGCCTGCCTGCCGGGCCGTGGACGGGTCGGGGTGGGGATGGGGCTCCCTCCCCTTCAAGGGGAGGGTCGGGGTGGGGATGGGTCTTCGATACCAAAAGGATATAGGGGCGTCTTCGCAAAATACCCAGGCTTAGCTCACCACGACCAAATGCCGATCGCTTGCGCCGGTGACTGTCTCAGGGGAGATCCGGGCATCCAACGTGACTAGCCGCCCGCCGTGGCGGACGGCGAGCGCGAGCAGGTATGCGTCCGTCACTTGCCGATGGCCAAGAACTCGCCTCCAATCGATCGACTCCTCGTTCATGGGATTCACGTCGGCTGGCCAAAAAGCGTGATGGGGCCCCGCCATGGCTTCCGCGAGTCGAGCCTCGACCTCGGCGGCAGTAAATCTGCCCGGATAGGCCGGTTGGACCATGATGCGAATGCACCCATTCAGCGTCAGAGGGCAAGACGCCCAGCCGTGCTGAATGTTGCGCTCCAACCAAGCCGAGGCCGCGCGATGGTGCACGTGGGCGGCGTCCAGCAAGGCGATGAGCACATGGACATCCAACAGGGCACGCAATCCACGCAATCAAATCCCTTCCGCGTCGCGCAGGCGCTCCACCGATTCGTCCGTCACCACCCGGCCTTCTGCCCGAAAAGGCCGAAATCCACTCCTGCTTTGCTCAGTCGGGGAAGCGCTGACTTCCTGACGAGGTCCGCTCAAGGCCTCGCGCACCAGTTCCGAGATCACCCGGCCGGTGGAAAGCTTGCGCCGCCTCGCCAATTCCTTCGCCGCCGCCAGCACGTCGGGGTCGAGATCGAGCGTCGTTCGCATCGGTTACCTTCGGATGATGTGTGATCTCATCATCATGAGATCGCATCGTATAGGTGTCAACGAACCCCAGTCATTCGGCTCAGGCCAGAGGGATGGGTCATAGCGAAGAGCCAGCCGAGTGGATGAAAAGACTTTGAACCATGGCCAGCTTTCTCGGAGTGAACGCTTGCTACCGCTTTGGACTTGCTTGCCAAGGTCCGGCAGGGGTGGTCTTCGAGGGGGTTGGCCACCTAGTGGAAAAGTTCTCCCAACACTTCTTGATGCCGGCGCGAGAGGGTCGGCGCCATGGCGTAGGCCACCCCGTCGATGAGCTCGTAGCGGGCTTCCTCCGGCCAGCGGCGGTATTCGTCATAGGCGAGGCGCGCGCCATCGCGCTTGGGCAGCCCCACGCGTTCCACAGACAATCGTGATTATCGCGCCCGGTGGCTACATCGCGGCGATCCGGGCGGCTCAACTGAGCTTCTCCGTGGGCTGCATCGAGCGGTGGAGGACGCGGACCAGCCCTCTCCCCTTTCCCCAATGTGTACACGCCGGGAGAGGGGACAGGGGAAAGGGTCAGGTCAGATAGCGTCGCCACCGTGCAATGGCGATAATCATTCCCCCTCGAACCCGCACAACGCGAACACCTTGTACCCCTTGGCCTCCAGCCGCTTGCGGCCGCCGATGTCGGGCAGCTCGATCACGAAGCAGCACTCCACGACCTCCCCGCCCAACTGCTCGATCAGGGCGACGGACGCCTCCGCCGTGCCGCCGGTGGCGATCAGGTCGTCGACCAGAAGAACCTTTTCCCTTAATTGGTCCCAACCGACGGTAACCTTCCCCAGTGCCGGATAAAATAGCGCAGCATGCTAGCTAAGTGCCAAGCCAAATGGCGCAAGTCGTGGTGGCTAGCCCGCTGCGCTGCGTGTATCACTTGTGCCCGAGGGCAAAGCACAATCTTTCGTCCTGAGCGCCATAGGCGAACACAAAGATCCACGTCCTCGTAATAAAGGAAGTAATCCTCGTCAAACCCGCCCAGCGCTGCGTAGTCCGCCGAAACAAACAACATGAACATCCCAGCGACCCACTCGGGGTGGAATAGCTCTCCATTTTTTTCGTAATGATAGCGACCATCGGCTAAGCCTAATAGTTTGGCTAACAAGTTCAAAAAACCAGGAAACCGCCGTGCGCTATCCTCGACTTCCCCGGTCGGCCTCACAACCGCCGGGGCACACAAGGCGACGTCTGCCTCCAGACAGTCGAGCAGTGCTGGAAAAGGATTGCCATCCAACCGTATATCTGGATTCAGAACGCAGTAATATGGCGTGTCGCAGTGCGCAAACGCGGTGTTGTGGTTAGCTCCAAATCCTTTCGGTATAAGATTGCGTAATACCGTAATCCGTCCGCTCAAAGGCCCGGGCGGTATAGGTTCATCTTCTGACACGTTAACCGTTAAGATAACCCGGCTCACCTGCGGGCAATCAGCCAAGTCGCGCAGCAGCGCATCGACCATTCGGCCATGGCCATGGCTGACGATGGAGACTGTGATCAAAGCCGCTACCGTATTACTGAGGGTGCCGCTTTACGCGGAAACACACTGCGGAATCCAAGCACATGACCGCATGTGTCAAATCTTTTTATACCAGCCTAGCTCGGCATCAAATCCAACGCCCTTGCCACGCCTGCCAACGGCGATACGCGTAACATAGCACGCAATAGACGAACCGCCGCAATGTTGCTGGATCTGCTCTCTCGAGGGCTTGACTCATCCGCTTTGGTTGGTAGTCCCTTGATAATTGCGGGGCCTCCAACCTGTTATGGTCTGTCAGCGCTGTTACCAATATCTCGTCGCGGTGATGTTTCTCATACTGGGCTCGTGCCCATCGACTATGGCGCGCTAGCGTATCGCGGTCCAAAGACGCCAGGATACGCTGTAGCTCTTCCCGCGTCTGCCAGGTGAATGCCCCATCATACGCCATATCAAATCCGCCAAGCATTCGGCTTCTACAATGCTTGTGGACAACTACCGGAATGCCAGCACCCATCGCCTCCAGGAGCGTACGACCACCGCCGTAAGGAAACGAGGCCAGATAAAGATCGACCCGATACTCATGCAGGGCACGCCAAACGCTAGGAACGTAAGGTATATAGACGAACGACTCCTTAGGTACATTGTGATGTCGGAGCCCCTTGCTAATTCGTCGGCGCGCGAGTGGCGTTAACCTGCCAATGTGTATGTGACGCCCCCGAGTGATGCTAAGAATTTCTGGGACCATATCCACATATCGAACAAAATAGGGCACCTCTACTTTGTTGGAGCTTGCGGCGGTACAAGTCACCAAATGGCCGCTCTCCAGAAAAGCAAGACCAGGAGGTCTGTCGCCCTGATCGCTGACGACAAGTGGAAGATAACGATTATTGCTAATTCCTAGGCTGTTGCGGCAGTTGTGGAAACCCATTGGATGCGGATCGTAATGCTCGGCATAAGAGAGGTGCAGGCCCAGGCACAGGTGGTGGTCGGCATGATGATAGAAACATACGCGGTACCCCTCATTCGGCTGCACAGCCGCAATGGCGACGCTGTCCTGGTGATGATTAAAAAGCCAGACAGTCCGCGGGCGAATCTCGAGCAATCGCCGCTGGATCCAGTCGAGCTTGGAAAGATGGCTGCCCCGAGGAGCCAACTCGAGCGACACCATCGGTAAATCGGAGAAACGGTTTCTCAACGCGTGCGTGTCTGTCCTGCCGCATGTCCCCGAGACTATAACAACTGATTGTCGGTCACCAGATAGCCGGATGATATCGACTAAAGCAGCTGTATGGCCGCCCGATGCTTGCAACCTGCTTGCGAGATAAGCGACGGGACCATCTGCATTGCGTGTTTCCTGATTTCTTTGCCCTAGACCGAGGCGATTAAGGTTTACCCTCCCAATAGCCTGACAAAGCCTATCCAATTCTGGTGCACCGAATACTTTAGCGACGGCCGACGGTTCACAAAATACCCGGTCGACTGTATCTTGAATAGCCGCAAGCGCCGAGTTCAAGGCGCCAGCCTCGATCTGGCTACGGATTTTATCAAGCCGCCTACCGACAAGGCTTATCAGAAGATTCCCACCATTCAGCATCAAGCTCCCCAGGAGATACTACAGAGCTAATCCTGCCGGAAAACACTCACACGGATCCAACACGAGATGCCGAATTGACAAATGCTTCGATGGTCTCGACAACGTAAGACACTTGTTCCTCACTCATGCCTGGATAAAGCGGTAGGCTCAAAATTTCTGATGAAAGCGTGTCTGTAATGCGGAATTCGCCCCATGCTCGCTCGGCGTAGCATGGCTGTCGGTAGGGCGGAGTTGGATAGTGGATCATCGTCCCCACACCGTGCGCTTCCAGGAAGGATTGGAGTGCATGCCGTCGCTGTGACCGAATCACGAAGAGGTGCCAAACTGGATCTGCCCAGTTGGGAACGTGGGGAAGGTCGATAGAAAGCTCTGCCAGCCGGGAAAAATAAATTTTAGCAATCTCTTTTCGCTGCTGGTTCCATTGATCTAGCATTTTCAATTTCACCCGCAACAGTGCCGCCTGAAGCTCGTCCAAGCGTGAGTTGTGACCGATCATTTCGTGCTTGTATTTGATCTCAGAACCGTAATTACGAAGCCGCCGAATCTTTTCTGCGATTTCCGCGTCATTAGTTAGCACGGCACCGCCATCACCGAGCGCACCTATATTTTTCCCGGGGTAAAAGCTAGTCCCTGCGGCATGACCGAGCGATCCCGTAGGACGGCCCTTGTAGCGTGCGCCTTGCGCTTGCGCTGCATCCTCAATGACGGCGAGTCCGTGCTTCGCAGCAATAGCGATAATCGCATCCATGTCTGCGGGCTGACCATAGAGATGCACCGGCATGATGGCGCGCGTCCGTTGTGTGATTGCCGCATCGATTCGCGCTGCATCGATATTGTAGGTCGACGGATCAGGTTCGACAGGGACAGGTGTTGCACCGCATTGTGAGACAGCGAGCCAGGTCGCGATGAAAGTGTTCGCGGGCACAATCACCTCATCGCCCGGGCCGATACCATGGGCGCGCAAGATCAGGTACAGAGCCTCTAGGCCATTACCAACGCCGATGCAATACCTTACTCTGCAGTACGCTGCGAATTCGGCCTCAAAGGCTTCGAGCTCGGGCCCGAGGACGAACCAGCCTGAGTCGACTACGCGCCGGAAGGCAGCCTCGAGCTCTGGCCTTACGGATTGGTGAATCGCTTTCAAGTCTAGAAAGGGTATCCTCATGAGGCTGCTTCGCGGACAGCGCGCAGAAATTCATCATAGTCCCGGAAGTAATCGCCCTCGTCGTAATAATCCGAAGCGAGCACCATACAAACCGCACCAGAAGAGAAGTTATCAAGATCGCGCCAGAGCATCGGCGGGATGTAAAGTCCATAGTAAGAGCGGTTCAGATGAAACAATTTCCTTTCTCTTCCGTCGTCTAGGGTCACGTCGAAACTGCCAGACATCGCGATCATCAATTGGCGCAGTTTCCTGTGTCCATGACCAGCTCGGCTTGCACCGCCAGGAACGTCATACAAGTAGTAGACGCGTTTAATCTCGAAGGGGACATGACGGCCGCCTTCGATGAACGTTAAATTTCCACGGTTATCCTGGATCTTTGGCAGCTCGATGATTCGGCAGTCCTTGATCGACACAATAGTGCCCTACCATGCCAATTCGAAAAACTCATGGATGACGCCCCCGCCACCAAATTCCGACTTGAAGCGGTAAAGTCCCTCATTCAGGACGAGGCCGCTGTTTTCGGTGCTGATCCCGAAGTCGAACCAGCGCTTGCCGTTGTTGATCGCATTGGCGATGCAATGCTCGAACACGGCATCGAGCGCGGCGACTTCGTATCCTCTTTCGCTGGAGGCGATGTATTGAGCATGATCCGCCAACATCGTGGAAAAAATCACGGTACCTGCGACGAGCTCCCCGGCGCAAAGCGCTACAACGCAGCGGATGTTATCGGGGAAACGCTCCGCTAGCAGTGTGATTTCAGCTACGGTGTGCACCGGGGAGACACGGTGCTTGCGCTGCAGGTTATCCATCACCACTTCCCACAACGCTGGTAGAAATCCCGAGCCCTCGCGGATCTCAACGCCGCTGCGTAATGCTTTCCTTTGTCCCCGCCTTCGCCGTTCACTGGGTGGAAGGCGACGAGCAAGATCGATGGCGCAGCTCAAGTCGCACCGAACACGGGTAGCCCCAAGTCTGAACAGGGCATAGAGGTCATCCTGGGCTGGAGTAGTGTGATAGAACGTTGGCACAGCCTTGTACACGAGCCTGGAATAGCCATGCGCGGCAAAATAGTCCCGAATCGCGGCAAAGGCCTCAATAGCTCGCTCGCCTCGCAGCGAGCCTGCGTGCAAGAGTCCACCATAGGTAATTCCGGGGTGGCTCACCACGCAACGGGCGTCCTCGGGATGAAGCGCCGCTGGAAACAATCCGACCCACCGCCCACAGTCCTCGAGGATGAGGGAAAGATCCTGGAAACGGTTTCCATGGTAGGAAAGAAAACGGCGCGTATGAAGAAAGGTCGCCTGGTGGGCTAGGGCGCAAAAAGCATCCCACGCGGCCTCATCAGAGGATTGGTAAAGACGCAGCAGAAGGCTCATTCCTGCTCAAGGACGGCGACCGCAAAGCCATCCCGTCCGAAATCGTTGCCGTTGTAAAAAACGTATAATCTGCCATCGATCTCGATGGGCGCGGCGTACATGATCGCCTCCGAATCGAAACTTCCGGATGTGACATCCAGATTGAGTCGGTCGTCCATGCGTCGCCATGTCCTTCCATCGGCGGATTCTGCGTAGCCGAGCCGGTAAGCACGCAACGACTTGCGTCGCACCGAATAAAACATGCGATACCCGCCACCATGTTTTGGGATGACATAAGGCCGGCCGAAACCATGTTCATCCGGTTGGGTGACCGCAATTTGCACTGACCCCTCCGCTGGCCAATGGATGCCATCTCTGGACTCCGCGTAGCGAATGTCATAGACGGGCATCGGTTTGCCGCCAATGTCAACCCACTGGCTACCCGCTACGTACCAGAGGCGATAACGGCCATCTTCAAGCAGGCAGCAGGGTCCACCTCGAAAGTACAGCTCGCTGTCGCTGCGCTCCAGCGCGGGGACTCGGCTGACACGCTGGAAGGTTTGTCCATTATCGGTGCTCTGGGCGAGCCCGGTGAGCAGTCGATAACGAATTTTAGTGCCGAGCTCGAAACCGACATAGTACATTTTCCATCGCCCGCCCCCCTCGCTGACGACGGAACACACAAGCACGCCGTTTTCGTCGAAAGTGCCGGGCTCACCAATGTCGAGAAGCGGTGTACGAGCGACGTCGATGACTCGGGTCGGATTCTCCGCCGAAACGTCGACGTACCCAGGGCGTCCAATACCTCGTTCATCGCAGAGCGTGATAAACACCCGCACCACCGATTTACTGAGGCGCACGGGAGTTGGAACCATGGCATGCGATTTCGCCCAAGGCTGGCTGCCATCGGGCCGGTAGACGAGACCCAGCTTGCGCCATTGCACAGCTGTCACTCCTTGATCTTAAAAAACCGCAAGGAAGAAACCTTGGACGGAAGGCATTCAGGCGCGCCGAACAACGCACCGGGCTCCGTGGATCGGCTGATGGTGATACCCGGTCCTATCCAATTGTCGCGGCCGAGCGTGAGATTGTTAGCGACCGTACTGTTCACACCGAGGAAACTGTTTTCCCCGATTTCGCAGAAACCGGAAATCACTACATGGGAGGCGATGAAGCAATTATCTTTGATCACAGAATGATGCCCGATGTGATTGCCGCTCCAAAGCACCACATTATTCCCGATCCTGACAAATGGTTGCACCGTGTTATCTTCGAATATAAAACAATGTTCTCCCACCTCGACATTGCGCCAGACGAAGGCCCGCGGACTGATGTAGGTGGCGAGGCGGTAACCCTTGTCTTTTGCAGCGCGCGCAAGGCGTGTTCGTAGACGGTTGAGCTGGGTGTAAGTGATCGCGACAAAGATGTCATGATCACTGGGCGGGTATAGGCGTTCCACCTGTTCGAAGGATACAACAGGCAAACCCTGAAACGTGTTTCGCTTTAAATGTCCGGACTCCACGGTGAAAGATACCACCTCGTAATCCGTATCAACGTCGAAGTATTCCCTGGCAATTTCAGCGAACGCTGAATCGCCCACGATGACGAGTTTGCGTGGTTTCATGCTCATCATGGCCTCCGTATCAAAATGTCTTCACGACGATTGGCCATGGGAAGATCGTCAGCCTGGGGCAGTACCCATGCATGGAAGCCTTGCGCGCGTGCGCGGGCTAGCATGGCAAACACGACCGAGTCGTCCATCTGGCCGGGTTCTAGCCTGTTGAAGGGCACCTCGGGTGGCTCGCTTCGTCCGGTGAAGCGCCGGTGACACTCAACACCGGCGGTACTGGAAAAGAAACGCTTTCTCATTGTGATATTGGGAATGTCACCCAATAGAAGCTCCCCGCCCTCTGCGAGCAGCGCCAAGCTGCGATCGAGAAAATCCCACAAGTTGCCTTCGAGGAATACATACTGGATCACGCTATATGCGATAACCGCATCAACTTTACCCTCGAACTGTGCAAATAAAGGTCCGACCTCCCCTGGATAGCGACCTGGCCACTTGTGTATGCAAGCCCTGTTCGGCAATTGGTCAAGCATTTCCTGGCTGTCAACGAAGTGCAGCTGGTGACTGCGTTCCTCGCACAATGCGATCAACATCAATGGCAGCTTGCTGCACCCTGGCCCGATCTCAAGGATGGTTTTCTGATTATCGCTCAAGGCTTTCAGTTTGCGTCGCACGTCGGCGAAAATGCATTCTTCCTTGCCTTCACGATACTCATCTGGGAATCCGACCTTTTCGTGGCGGCTGAGGTCTTGTCGTCTCGCCAATTCGCGAAACTTATCATATGTCAAATCGTTAAACGAAACTTTGCGCGTCATTGACGGATCACCCCCTCCAGAAGCTGTATATCCACAACTGAGCTGCGGTGCGCAGGATGTATTCCTTCCTCCTGCCCGTCAACATCACACAAGACGTAAAAGCAATGTTGTTGCAGGATGGAAGCCAGATTGGAGAAATAGTAATAGTTGCTGTATGGCGACCAAGTGGACAAGATGACGATATGGCATCCCTGAGGTGCGAAAAGCATATTGCCGAGCGCAGCACCCGCCTGGGCTACGATTATCTCCGCTGTGGCTACAAGCTTCACTTGCTCCGCGAACGATAAGCGTTCTGGCTCGACGACCCAGAAGCCGCGCGCGCGCAACAGACTTTCAACTTCTTCAGCGTTTTTCATTTGTCGGAAATGCGAGTTTCGCCGAAGGAACAGTCTGCGTGCGCCCGCATCAGTTCTTTCCGTTAGGGCCGATAATAGTTTGGTGCGTAATGCATGAACTGCGCGCGGAACAAAGACTGCTCGGTCAGGGGTTATGCCGGTTCGCTCCACCTCGGCAGCGGACCGGTGATCAAAAGGCACATACGCCGTCGGCGTTATGAAAATCGCGCGTTTCAGCCGCAAGACCTCGCCAGGCGAAAGGGTGATTAACATGCGATTATGAACGTTGCAGAGACGCAGGGATTCGAGGATGTTAGGGTGCAGATTGGCGTCGACAACCAAGGGAAGATCAGCCAGCTCGGGGATCTCGTCCACGAGCGCGAGCTTAGGCAGATATTCGGTCAGCCAATGCACATAGTTCGCGGCTGGCCAACCGAGTAGGGGAATCGCTCCCTCAACCTCGGCGTTTGCGCAGCCTTTGACATAGCGCACCAATAGCCCATTCTTGGTCTCGATACTCACCAGGCCGTGCATCTCTTCTCCAGCGAGGTGCACCCGAAAATCATACAAATCATGATGAATGGCACCCTGCGGCGTGAACACGAACTCGCATCGCCCCATAACTTCAGCCCCTGAAATTTCCACCGCCTCGACTGCCGGAATCGCTGTCCGCCAGGATTGGCGGTGAAAGCGATCCCGGTACGATGCTGGATACACGTAAGGCATTCGTAGCTCCACGGATTCAGCTGGTGCCAAGGTAAAAACCCTCGAGTAGGCAGATTGCCGATATAATGCGAGAGGTTGCAGCGAGAAAAATACCGTACTTCCAGATAACGGACGGTTGGTAATTCTTGCGAAGGTCTGAGAACGAATGAAGGCGCGCTGTGCCAGGGCGAGCTTTACAAGGTGTGCTTTATACCGAACCCGCCATGTCATCACATGGCGGACATGCAAATACCAGAACCAGGCCTTAACCCAGGCCTTAACGACGATCCCTTTCAGCCTCCGCGCCCAGCCATAGCGCGCAAGATGCCGCCGGTAAAGCCGCCGTGCCCAGTGTAGTCCCGTATCCATTCAGGCATTCATATAGCGATCGAGCACGCTCACATTACCGTCCGCGACGATCCGCCCGTGATCAAGCCAGATAAAGCGGCTGCACAGGGAGCGGAGCAAGCTTTCGTCGTGCGAGACAAGAATCATCACGCTTGCACGATCAATCATTCGGTACATCCGCTCCTTGCCTCGCTTTACGAACTCTGCATCCCCGCCGGCAAACAGCTCATCGAGCACCAGGATATCCGGATGCACGGCCGTAGCGAGCGAAAACGCAAGCCGCATATACATGCCCGTTGAATAGTATTTCACTGGCGTGTCTATGAATTCCTCTAGCTCAGCAAAACTAATAACTTCTTCTTCGATCGCGCGGACTTGCTCCTTACTGTAGCCGAGGATGGTGCCGTTAAAATAAATGTTTTCGCGCCCGGTAAACTCAGGATGAAAGCCGGCACCTATCTCTAGCAGTGGCGCAATTCGCCCATTCACCGTCACTTTTCCGGCGGTAGGTTCGTAGATTCGGCATATTGTCTTGAGCAGCGTGCTCTTCCCTGCCCCATTACGTCCGACGATTCCCACGCGCTCTCCATCCTTGACAGCAAAAGAGACTTCTCGCAACGCCCAAAAATCAGAATATGCTTGGCGTTTGCGCCGTCGGAACAGGTTCGCAAAATATTCCTTTGCCGAGGTTGCCCATTCGTGATACACACGAAACCTGAGCGACAGATCGTCTACGATAACTTTCGCCATACTCTATCTAGAACCCATCCTAAAAATAGTTTCGCAGCAGGATGACGATGAAGTCGAAACGGACAAAGCCGGCGAAGTTGGCGACGCAGTATTCCCAGCGATGGACTACACGACGGAAATTGCCGAGCCAGGCGAACAAGCGCCCAACCTTCCAAGAACACTTGTAGCGGTGCAAGAGCTGTTCACCCTGCGATTGCGCTTGCGATCGCTAAGATGCAGGGTAATCACCTCGATGCTTCGCGAGCCCGCGGGCAGGATCCACAGCATTCCGTCGAAGACGGCTCGCGCGTCTTTCATCCGCCTGCCTCGAGCGTCTTCTCGTGGCTTAAGCTCCGGAAACAGCGGCTCGATCACCGCCTATTGCTTATCCATCGGTTCGCTCCCTTTGCTCATGTCTCCTGACGCAGCTATGAGGATGCGCTAAGGTTAACGAAACGTCTTAATTGTGAACAGATAGTTGCTCGGTATTTTTGAGACGGCTTCTAGAGCCTAAATATGACCGTGTTCTCGTGCTTGTGGAAAAACCACAGGCCGATAGCTACCGACGCGGCAGAAAGGATCACCGCCGCTGAGATCGTTTCTACCGGCGGGAGCTCGCCACCGTAGATCGGGCGCCGGAACAACTCGACGAATTGCGTGAGAGGATTGAGTGCGATGATCCATGTCACTTTTCCCGTCAACGCTTCCGGCTTGTAGAAAACTGGAGTCAAAAAAAGAAGCGCCTGCATCAAGACTCCGACCACGTGTTGGAGGTCGCGGAAATATACCGTGCAGATTGTCATGATCTGCGCTACACCGAAGGTGAAAAAAAATAACAACAAATACGCCAACGGAATGAAAAGTAGTGCAGTGGTCGGCGTACCGCCGATGACGAATATGATTATTAACAGCGCAATCGCGGTCAAGGTGCTGTCAATCAACAGGGCAATTGCAATACTTAAAGGGAAGAGCAGCCTTGGGATATAAATCTTCTTAATCAGTCCCTCATTCCCGATAAGAGCCTGCCCGCTCTGGGTGACCGTACTGCTAAAATAGGTGAATGGGATCATCCCGGCGAATAAGAAGATTGCATAGGTCTTCAGATCCATCTTGAAGATGGTGGAAAACACCACGGCTGTCACCGACATCATTAGCAGGGGGTTAAATAACGTCCAGAAATAGCCGAAAACGGTTCGCCGATACCGAAGGATAAGCTGCTGTCGAACTAGTTCGCGCAGAATAAATCGAGCATCGTATAGTTCGTGCCAAAATCTCAAAAACTTTGTAGCAGGCATTTCACACCGCTTGAGGTCGCTCTGAAAATCGAGCATGAGGGCTCTTTTTTGCATGGCTACAATGGCTACGTCGGCTTCTCGTGCACTGGGAATACCATGCGGCGAACTTTTTCTGTCTCAGAGAACTCGCTAGGATTGTCATCCTGCTAAGGTAATTTCAAAACAGGTTTTAGTGTGATATCCACGTCTCAAAATACCCTTCACATTTCTCCGATCCTATATCCACTCTGTGGACGAGGTGTAGCGGCAGCACAGGCGGAAACCGGCCGGTGAGTGTTCTTGTCGCGCGGGGATGCAGAGCCAAGCAGGATGGGTTTTCTTGGCACGCTACGCCCTGTAATAGCTTTGGTACCAGTCCACAAACCGGGCGACGCCAACCTCGATCTCCGTGCCCGGCTTGAACCCGACCGCTTCATGGAGGGCGGTGGTGTCGGCAAACGTCGCGGGCACGTCCCCCGGTTGCATCGGCATGAACTCTATCTCGGCTTTTTTCCCGAGGCACGATTCCAGGACCTCAATGTATCGCATGAGGTCGACCGGCTTGCTGTTGCCGATGTTGTAGATCCGGTAAGGGGCGTAGCTCCTCGCCGGATTGGGCGCATCGCCCCTCCACGTGGGATCGCCCGAAGGCGGCCGATCGATGATGGCGACGACGCCTTCCACGATGTCGTCGATGTAGGTAAAGTCCCGCCGCATGCGGCCGTGGTTGAAGACCTGGATCGGTTCGCCACGCAGAATTTTGGAAGTGAACTTGAAAAGCGCCATGTCCGGGCGGCCCCAGGGTCCATAGACTGTAAAAAAGCGAAGCCCGGTGCACTTAAGGCCATACAGGTGGGCGTAGCTGTGGGCCATCAGCTCGTTCGCTTTCTTGGTCGCTGCATACAAGGACACCGGGTGATCGACGTTGTCGCGTTCGGAGAACGGGAGCTTGGTATTGGCGCCGTACACCGAGCTGGAGGAGGCGAAGACGAGGTGCCCCACCCCGCCGTGGCGGCAGCCCTCGAGCACGTTGGCGAAGCCGACGAGGTTGGCATCGACGTAGGCATAGGGGTGCTCGACCGAGTAGCGAACACCCGCCTGGGCGGCCAAGTGAAGGGCTCCGTCGAAACGATGGGTGGCAAAGAGTTCCGCCATGCTCGCCCGGTCCGCCACGTCGAGCTTCTGGAAGACGAAGTTCTCGTACGGGCGCAGGCGCGCGAGGCGGGCTTCCTTCAAGGACACATCGTAGTAGGCGTTGAGGTTGTCGATGCCGTAGACCGAGTCGCCGCGGTCGAGCAGTCGTTTCGCGACCGCCGCGCCGATGAATCCCGCGGCGCCCGTAATCAGGATGTGCATATTGGAGAATCGGCTATCCGCGGGGCGCCGGCCTGAAATTACCGGGCCCCAGGCTTCGCCAAGCAGGCCTCCCTGGATGACAGAGGCGGGATTTTACCCCAACGTCCGGGTCGATGTGCCTCCTGGCACGCTTGCAGCACAGGGCGACCAGGCGAGGAGGGGTGGGGTGAAGCGTATAGGCAGGCGGAGCGTCAAACCTTCAAACCCATCCCCACCCCGACCCTCCCCTTGAAGGGGAGGGAGCCCCATCCCCACCCCGACCCGTCCACGGGCCCGGCAGGCAGGCCGGGCCGGCTCCACGGGCGAGAGAGCTGTGCTCCGCGAAACCCCCGCTCCGTCCCCTTGAAGGGGAGGAGACCCATCCCCTCCCTAACCCTCCCCTTGAAGGGGAGGGAGCCCTATCCCCACCCCGACACTCCCACGACCCTCTGTGCTCCACCCCCTTCAAGGGGGAGGCCGGGAGGGGGATGGGTGCCTGTGGGCGCAGAGCAGCTTGTAGGGTGCGTTGAGCACCAGCGAAACGCACCGTTAGCGGTACAAGGAGCCGCCTCAGGCGGTGCGCTGAAGCGCACCCTACGAGGACTGCGGGCGGTGCAGCGATTCGAATAGTCCGATGCACTCCACCACGAATCGGGCGTCCGACAATGCCTGTTGCCCATGGATGGCGCTGTAGACTCGCGTCGGTATAAAATCCCGATCGCCATAGAACGCAAGCTCCCGTTCCTTGCGCAGCGCAAGCGAGATCTCCGCGAGCCGGGGGAGGCGCGGGCGGAACTCGGGAGCGAAAAAGTCTTGGTTTTCCAACAGAATGGGTCCCACATCGTGCCATTTCGGCGGGTCGATGCCCACCCAGCGCAACATGCCCTTGAGCGCCAGCTCCACGAGTTCTTGCGCCTCCCGCACGACGTCGGAGTACGCCTCCTGCTCCAGGAGCACCTCGAGTACCCGGATGCGTTTGCGCGCTTTCTCGAAATAAGCGGCCGCCAGCTCGTCGGTCGTCATAGCTCGATGCGGTCCCCGGGTTTGTAGTCCGGCTTGAGCACCCAATAGTAGCCGCCGCCTTTGTAGACCCGTCGTGCGCCCATGGTCTTGAGGCGGGCGGCGAGGTCGTCAAGATAGGCGCGCAGCACGCCGCCGCGGTCGACGAGGATGCGCGCCTGGTCGGTCATGTCCAGAAAAAGAAAGCTGCCCTGGCGCAGCTCCTCGGGGGTCTTGAATACCGGCGAGAAGAAGGTATGGACGCCCCGCCCGCGCGCTTGTGCGAGCGCGGGAGCCAGCAGGCGTTCCGCCGCCTCGAACTCCGCTACCTGCTCCATGCGTCCCGGGGGCAAAGGCTTGGCGACGATCAACAGGTCGATGTCGGAATCCGGACGCATGGTGCCGCGCGCGACCGAGCCGTAGACGGCGAGGCTCACCAGCCGGCTACCGTAGACTGCTTCGCAAGCGGCAGGGAGCGCGGCGATGATTCGTTCAAATGCTTCGCGGTACCCGATCACGGCGGATCACTTTCTGAGCTTTGCGTCACTTTGCGACAAGAGGGTGCTCTCGCCAGTCTTCCATCCAAGCCCTCTCTCGACGGGAGAGGGGGATCCGCGGGATGCCCGCTTTGCCCTTGGCGCCTTCCGCTGGGGAGAGCATTCCCAGATCCCGGTTATGTAACCCTTAAGAACCGGCCTAATTCTATGCCGCGTAGCGAAGTATCTCGACCTCAGTGCGGCGCGCCACGGCCTCTCGATAAACCTTGGCTGCGACCGCATCGTCAAGGTAATAATCGCCACAGTTCCGGCACACCGCGGCGGGCACGTCTCGCATTATTACAATTGTGTCTCCACGCTGTAGAGTTACGGTGACCGATCCCGGCGCTGTTTCCCCATGCTTACAAATAGCGCATTTCATTATACCTCCTTGTCCTGTCTGGAATATTTTTACACATTCCATGCTTTTTCTTGCTTCTTGCTATCGAGGTTTAGATAGCTGCTTGACGAAGAGCTACGGGAAGCAGGCCTCTGCCGCACCGCCCGCGTTTCCCTTCCCCAAGGGAAAGGGCTCGCTCAAACCGACAAGCTCGGTCGAACAATCGAGAATATAGGGCGGTGCGCTAAAGCGCACCCTGCCGCTCTGCGGCCGCACTGTGTTTTGCGCCAGCACCAGGTCGTATGTCCAGATCAAAACGTTCGTAGTATTTAGGAATACTTTATCGTTCGTGCAATTCCTCGCGCGTCGCGCTTTGCCTGCCGCCGAAGTGGAAACCCTGATCGAGATCGGCAAAGGCAGTCCGCTTTGCCCGTTTGGATTCCTCGTCCTAGCGGACGATCTCCTCGAGCTTTTCGCTTAACAGTGGGCTGACCGACGTCTTCCTCATCGCGTCGACCGCTTTGGCTTTGCGGATGAGGTCGCGGTCCAACCGAGGCGTAATGTTCTCTTTCTTCATATCTTCACCATTGCCCCAGATTTTGCACACTTTGAGGTTCCCCCGGAATTTCGTCTTCCAAGGGTGACGTAAGATGACGTTACTCTGGAGGAAGACGGAAGAATGAAGAAGATCCCGAAGCAGGCATACACGCTGGAGTTCAAGGAGTTGGCGGTCAAGCGGGTGCAGGGCGGGCAGCCGCTTTCGGCCGTGGCCAAGGAACTGGGGCTGGTCGAGCAGACCTTGCGCAACTGGGTCAAGGCGGCGGCAGCGGGTAAGCTCGCCGGGGCCAGCGGCAAGGCGGTAACGCCGGAGGAGATGGAGCTCTCGAGGCTGCGGGCCGAGAACCTCCGGCTCAAGCGGGAGCTGGAAATCATAAAAAAAGCGGCGGCGTACTTCGCGAAGGATGCGCTGTGAAGTACGCCTGGATCGATGCGCATCGGCAGCAGTTCGCCCTGGTGGACCTGTGCGCTGCCTTGGAGGTGAGCGTGAGCGGCTACCGGGCCTGGAAGCGGGGCGGCACGCCGGAGCGCCGACGGTTGTCGGACCCCCAGATGGTGGCACTGATCCGCGCCATCCATGCCGAACTCAAAGGCGCTTATGGCAGCCCGCGCATGGTGCGGGAACTGCGGGCACGCGGCTTCCCGGCCAGCAAAGAGCGGGTGGAACGGCTGATGCGAGAGCACGGCATCAGGGCACGCCACAAGCGGCGCTACAAGGTGACGACGGACTCCAAGCACGGCTTGCCGGTGGCGGAAAACCGGCTCGAACGCAACTTCATGCCGACGGCGCCGAATCAGGTGTGGACGTCGGACATCACGTACCTGTGGACCGACGAGGGCTGGCTGTACCTTGCTATCGTCATGGACTTGTTCAATCGGGAAATCGTCGGCTGGTCCCTGAAACCGCACATGACGGCGGACATTGCCACCGACGCCTTGACCATGGCCTGGTTCCGCAGACGGCCGGCGCCGGGCCTGCTGCACCACTCGGACCGCGGCAGTCAGTACGCCAGCCACGCCTTCCAGGACAAGCTCCAGGAATACGGGATGACCTGCTCGATGAGCCGCAAGGGCAACTGCTGGGACAACGCCCCGACCGAGAGTTGGTTCAACAGCTTCAAGAACGAGCGGGTGCATGGCGTTCGCTACGCCAGCCATGCCGACATGCAGGCAGCCAGCTTCGAGTACATCGAGGTGTTCTACAACCGGAAGCGGCTGCATTCGACCCTCGGCTACCGCTCGCCCGTGCAATTCCTGGAGCATTGGATCAGCCAGCAGCATCAGGAAAAATTGGTAGCATGAACCCCGCCCTTTGGAAGACGAAAAACCGAGGGAAGCTCAATAGCCTCTTCCTCCGCTCCATCAATCAAAAAGCGTTGCCTCTTTCAGAGGCTGGCCGGTGCGGTCTTTCACGGACAGAATGGGCCTGTCCTCAAGGGGCCAGCGGATGGCGATCGCGGGATCGTTCCAGGCGAGGGTGCGCTCGTGCTCGGGGGAATAGTAGTCGGTGGTTTTGTAGAGAAAATCGGCGTATTCGGAGAGCACCAGGAAGCCATGGGCGAAGCCCTCGGGGATCCACAGCATGCGCTTGTTTTCTCCCGAGAGGCGGGTGCCCACCCAGCGGCCGAAGGTGGGGGAGCGGCGCCTTAAGTCCACCGCCACGTCGAAGACTTCCCCGGCCACCACGCGCACCAGCTTTCCCTGGGCTTTGGGCGGGAGTTGGTAGTGCAGCCCGCGCAGGACGTTTTTGAATGAACGGGAGTGGTTGTCCTGCACGAAAGCGGGGTTGAGGCCGGTCGCCTCGCGGAAAGCGCGCTGGTTGAAGCTCTCGAAGAAAAAGCCGCGCTCGTCCTCGAATACTTTGGGCTCGATGAGGAGGACCTCGGGGATTTCGGTGGGGAGGATTTTCATCGGGACGCCCGCTTATTCAGGAAACAGCGGGCGGAGAAGGCCGTTGCCGTTTTTTTTGGCAAGCGCGCCAGCTTTGGCCTTGCGTTTGCTCTCGATTCGCTTCGCGCAACGCTGTCAAACGAGACGAACGGCCGCCGCACAAAACGCGCGCAAATCGGCCAGATTTTCCTACAGCACATGGCAAACGCAGTTGTAGTCAACTTTCCGGTACATATGCACCAGTAGCTTCCTGAAGCTAGCCATGCGCTTTAGCCGCTCCGCGAGCTGTGCCGCAATGATGCCGGCCTCGTGAAGCTGTCGAAAGCGTTCCACATATTCTATGCAGGTTTCTCGAAGAAATGCGATAGCAAAGCGCTATGGGGCGGCCTCTATGGCCACGAGCAATCGGTAACAGGCGATGTACAGCGCGTCCTAGTCCAGGAGAAATTGCTCGCGCGTGCTCGTCTTGATGCGTTCAAGGCGCTTGACCGATTCTTCAATCTCGCCGCTGCGCGGGCGGACAAGATCGGCGTTCAGGGTCACGGTGCGAACGCCTCTTTCGTCGCGGCTCGTATGACCGGTGCGATGTCCAAGTAGCGCAGGACCGCGCGCTCGAAGCTCCCTGTTTAGCGACGCGCTGATGCGCGCCCTGCCGTAAGGGATACCGGGTCTTGCGCGGCACAAAGCGTTCAGCCTGGGAGACGATCCAGGAAACTGCGCACGTATTCGGCATACCGATGGTAATCCTGAAGGCACGACTTGATCGAGGCGTGGACGATTTTCCGGTCCGCGTCATTGTAGTCGTGCACCAGGATGTTGCGGAGCCCGGCGCTGCGTGCGATCCGATCTGCGAATTCCTGCGGATAGACGTCCAAGCCGGCGAGGAGCAGAAACGTATCGCGGTAGGTAAGACGGGTCGACCGGCCCTCGCCGGTCCCGAGCTCGCTGATGAGATGCTCGTTGATATCGATGGCACGCATGATGATCCGCTCGAGAAGCCGCTCGACAGCCGCCAGCTTGATGGCATCGCCCGTGAGCGACGTCAACGTTTCGTCCTTGAACTTGACCAGCCGCTCCAGGTCCTCGGCGATCAGTTGAAGCTTGCGGAGGACGAACTCACGCCGAACCATAGAGCTTCTCTTTCATTCGAGCCATCTTTTTGCGGAAAAGCAGATCCTCCAACGCGAACAGATCCGACGAATCTATGAAATCGCGATAGGCGTAGGCGCGGTACTCGTAGAACGAATCCGGATCGCCCCTGAGCAAGATCCCCTGGTGCATGATCTCTTGCCGCAACAACGGGTCGGCATCCTCCAGGCGGACCAGGTCCAGGGAGTAGCGCTGGAATACCTCCGCCAGATCGGTGTAACAGTCCAGGAATTCTTCCGCCCGGCAACCGAGAACCGCGATGTCCAGGTCGCTCTCGGGTCCCGCGTGGTGCTTCGCGTGCGAGCCGTAAAGCACGACCAAGCGCAGCCCGTAGCGCTTCGCAACATCCGCTAGCCGTTCCAGGTCGTATACGGGCATTGGCCGGTCTCGCGCATGGATGGCTCAGGCATCGTCGCACGTGGTGTCGGGGGGATGGCAAGTCGGTCGAACATCGGTGGCCCTCGTACTGAACGCTAAGATTATGCCACGCAAGGCATTTTCAGGAAACGCGGGATGCCGTCCGTGGGGTAGGGCGGCGCATTGAAGGAATGCGCGAGGACTTGCAGGCGCCGAGGGGGCGGTGCGCGGGAGTGTACCGTACGGGCATGTGGGGTGCGTTGAGCGGGAGCGAAACGCCACCCTCCATCGAAGTATCGAAACTTCACGGACGGTGCGCTCAAGCGCACCCTACGGGAACTGCGCTGAAATGCTCGTTACAGCTTTGCCCCAATGGGTAGCGGGCGAATGCGGTGTCGGGCGTCTTCAACAATGACAACGGCACCTTGTCCTAGCGCCTCCGTGGAGTCCGAGAGCACGGACGACAGCCGTTCGATGAGCTGCGGCAGCCGGGGGTTATGCAACCTGAAAACGATGACGCTGGCTATTTTTCCGTGGGTCAGGGCGCCGATTTCGCCAAAATCCAAGTCATGGGTGACGACGACCCTCCCTTCCGCGATGGCTTTTGCAAATATTTCTTCGTCTGACAGCCTTTGCAGGCCCTCGTCACGCAAATGGGTGGCGTCAGACCCTTGCTCGCGCAGCCAGCGCGCGAGTCTCACGTCTACACAAGCGTCAACGAGAAACCGCAGCGATGGCATTCAAGGAACGTGGACTTGTTCTTCCGTGAGCCACGCGGCGTACTCGATGGCTTGCTGGATGTCCTCGCGAGCGAGATCCGGATAACCCTCCAGGATCTCTTCGAACGTCGCTCCATGGGCGATTGCGCGCACGATGACCGACACGGGGATGCGCATGCCGCGAATGCAGGCGCGGCCGCCCATGATGTTGGGGTCGAAGGTGATGCGGTCGAACATCGGTGGCCCTCGTACTGAACGCTAAGATTATGCCACGCAAGGCATTTTCAGGAAACGCGGGATGCCGTCCGTGGGGTAGGGCGGCGCATTGAAGGAATGCGCGAGGACTTGCAGACGCCGAGGGGGCGGTGCGCGGGAGTGTACCGTACGGGCATGTGGGGTGCGTTGAGCGACACGAAACGCACCGGCGGCAGGTCCCGAAGCGCCGAAGCGGTGCGCCAAGGCGCACCCTACGGGCTGGAGGCGCGGGACTTCGGGACCCATTCCCGCCACAGCCCTCCCCTTGAAGGAGAGGGAGCCCATCCCCACCGCTGCCCGTGCACGGCCCGGGGTGCACCCCCGCAAAGGGAAGAGGGCACCTGCGAGCGGACCTTGTCGGAAGACTCAGAAGACCCTTTCGTTGAGGATGCGTAGCAGATACTGGCCGTAGCCGTTCTTGGCCAAAGGCTTTGCGAGCGCCTCGAGCTGCCCCGCGTTGATGTAGCCCAGGCGGTAGGCGATTTCCTCGGGGCAGGCGATCTTGAGGCCCTGGCGGCGCTCGATGGTCTCGATGAAGTGGGCGGCTTCCAGCATGGATTCGTGGGTGCCGGTGTCGAGCCAGGCGTAGCCCCGGCCCATGACCATCACCTCCAATTGTCCCTGCTCCAGATACCGCTTGTTGACGTCGGTGATCTCCAGCTCGCCGCGGGCCGAGGGCTTGAGGGAGGCGGCGATGTCCAATACCTGGTTGTCGTAGAAGTACAGTCCGGTCACCGCGTAGCGGGAGCGGGGCTGCTTGGGTTTCTCTTCCAGGCTCAGGACCCGTCCGTTGTCGTCGAACTCCACCACGCCGTAGCGCTCCGGGTCCTGGACCGGGTAGGCGAAGACCGTGGCGCCGCTCCTTTTGCGGGCGGCTTTCTGCACCAGCGCGGCCAGGTCGTGGCCGTAAAAGATGTTGTCGCCAAGCACCAGGGCGCAGGCATCCCGTCCCACGAAATCGCGCCCGATGACGAACGCCTGGGCGAGCCCCTCCGGCGCGGGCTGCACCGCATAGGAGAAGCTCATGCCCCACTGGGCGCCGGAGCCCAGCAGGTCGCGAAAGCGCGGCGTGTCCTGGGGGGTAGAGATCACCAGGATGTCCCGGATGCCCGCCAGCATGAGGGTGCTGAGCGGGTAGTAGACCATGGGCTTGTCGTAGATCGGGAGCAACTGCTTGGAGACCACGTGGGTCACCGGGTAGAGGCGCGTGCCGGAGCCGCCGGCAAGGATAATTCCCTTCATGATCGATCGTCCGTTCGAGTGCTTCTGGTATCGGGCTCTTTTGAGTATCGAGTGGATCAGGCTCCCCTCGAGGTCGCGTATGCGGAGCCTGAGGGGCCCACTCCCCCGGCCCCTCCCCCCGGGGGGAGGGAGCCCGTGGGGAGCGCTCATTGTACGTCCTCCTCTCCCTTGGGGAGGGGGCATTCCCCTCCTCTTCCTCCTCCCCCAGCGGGGGAGGAGAGGGCCGAGCGCCCGTCAGGCATTTGGAGGACGCTTGCCCGGATATTTCACGAAGACGCCCCCAAGATTAAGCCAAGTAGCTAAAGGAGCAATGTTTTGGTGATTGAGGCTTCAAGTCCGATTTGTCCCGGCGGGCTGCTCGGGTTCCGGCGGGGAGCAGGGCGGCCATCTTTCGCTCGTGCTCCTCGCCCCTGGGCTCTACCACGGGCTTCGTCGGCTGCGCGCAACCTCTCTTGCCCGGCCCCGCGCCATCCTCCCGAGTCCCTCGTGAAATATCCGGGCTAGACGAGCGCGGGCGTCAAGTCACCATTTGCAATCATGAGGATGGGGTCCCGGTCGCGTCCGGCGCGTCTGTTGCTTGCGCCCATCTGCCACGGAAAGGGACTTGTCTCGCCGCTGCCCGACGCCTCGCCAAGGCGCCGGCTGGCGGCGGTGATGAAGGATTTCCTGAAACTGGCGAATGGCCTAACCTTGGAGGCAGGACGGAATCTTTCGCCCAGCCGATTTTCTAACGTTTCGATGTCGACCCATGAGCGCTGAGGATTTTGCGGCCCTGCGCCAGCAGATGCTGGTGGATATCGCCGCCCATACCTTTTTCGCCAAGGAGCGGATCGGCAAGGACTTCCTTGACGGGCGCGTCATGGAGGTCATGGGCAAAGTGCCGCGGCACGAGTTCGTCCCGCTCGAGCTTCAGCCCTATGCCTATATCGACCGCCCCCTGCCCATCGGCTTCGACAAGACGATCTCCCAGCCCTTCATCGTCGCCCTGATGACCGATCTGCTCGAGGTCCAGGAGGGGGACACCGTTCTCGAGGTCGGCACCGGGCTCGGCTACCAGGCGGCGGTGCTGGCCGAGCTGGCGCGCAAGGTGTACAGCGTGGAGATCATCGAAGAGCTCGCCACCCAGGCCGTGCAGCGGTTGCAACGCGCGGGATATGCCAACGTGGAGGTCAAAGTCGGCAACGGCTACTACGGCTGGCCGGAGAAGGCGCCGTTCGACAAGGTGATCGTGACCGCGGCGCCCGAGCTGATCCCGCCACCCCTGATCAACCAGCTCAAGCCCGGCGGCCGGATGGTGATCCCCGCGGGGCTCCCCGACAGCCAGCAGCTCATGCTGGTCGAGAAAAGCGCCGCCGGCAAGGTCACGATCCAGGAGATTCTGCTGGTCCGCTTCGGGCAGCTCGAAGGGGCGCCCGACTTCTGACGCGGTCGGCGCCTACCGCCCTTTCTTCCGCGTCAGCGGCGGCCGTAGTTGCGGTCGATCCAGCTTCGGTACGCCCCGGTGGTCACCCCGTCGACCCAGTCCCGGTGGGCGATGTACCAGTCGATGGTTTTCCGGAGGCCGGACTCGAAGGTCTCTGTGGGTGCCCAGTTCAGCTCAGCCCGGATCTTGCGGATGTCCATGGCATAGCGCCGGTCGTGGCCCGGGCGGTCCTTGACGTACTTGATGAGGGCCGAATGGGGTCGGCGCGAGGGGTGCAGCTCGTCGAGGATGGCGCAGATCGTTTTCACCACGTCGATGTTGGTCTTCTCGCACTCGCCGCCGATGTTGTAGGTCTCGCCCACCCGGCCGTCCTCCAGCACCCGGCGGATCGCGGCGCAGTGGTCTTCCACGTACAGCCAGTCGCGCACGTTGAGCCCGTCGCCGTAGACGGGGAGGGGTTGCCCGGTGAGCCCGTTCAGGATCATGAGCGGGATCAGCTTTTCGGGGAACTGGTAAGGGCCGTAGTTGTTGGAGCAGTTGGTGGTGAGGGTGGGCAGCCCGTAGGTGTGGTGGTAGGCGCGCACCAGGTGGTCGGAGGCGGCTTTGGAGGCGGAGTACGGGCTGTTGGGGGCGTAGGGGGTCGTCTCCGAGAACGCGGGGTCAGCCGGTCCCAGGGAGCCGTACACCTCGTCGGTGGACACGTGCAGAAAGCGGAAGCGGTCCCGCTCGGCGCCTTTGAGCCCCTCCCAGTAGGCCCGCACTTCGTCCAGCAGGCGGAAGGTGCCCACGATGTTGGTCTGGATGAAGTCCTCGGGCCCGTGGATCGAGCGGTCCACGTGGCTTTCGGCGGCGAAGTGCACCACGGCGCGCGGCCGGTACTGGCCCAGCAGCTCGCGCACGAGCCGGTGATCGGCGATATCGCCCCGCACGAAGATGTGCCGGGGATCGTCAACCACCTCAGCCAGGTTGCCGAGGTTGCCGGCGTAGGTGAGCTTGTCCAGGTTGACCACGGGCTCGCCCACCTCGCGCAGCCACTGAAGGACGAAGTTGGCGCCGATGAAGCCGGCGCCGCCGGTGACGAGGATCATGACCGCGCCTCGTCCAGCCAGCGGGACCATCCCTTTTCGACCACGCCGAATTTTTCGAGGCGAAAACGGCGAGCGGGCGGCAGCGGCTCTGCGACGATCGACAGGTCTATGCCCGAATCGGGGCGCATGGTGCCGCGAGCGACCGAGCCGTGGCGCGCCAAGGCGCGCAGGCGGTCTCCATACACCGGCTGGCAGGCCGCAGGCAGGGCGGAAACGATGCGTTCGGACGCCTCCCGATCCATGGACCTCATCCGGCGTCTTTGCACAAAACCCACACGGTCTCCTGCACGAGCTGCTGCGCGAAGCGGGACTGCGATGCCATCAGGCGCTCCCATTCCGGCCGGGTGTACACGAGCAGCTCCGCCGGCACCGGGAGGTCGAGGATATTCCATCGGCCAGCGCGCTCATGGAAGGGGAGCGGCGAGTCTTCCACTACAGCCCCCAGGTCCACGTCGCTGCCCACGCCCCAGTCGCCCCGGGCGTAGGAGCCGAAGTAGCCGATGCGCAAAACCCCGGGATGGCGCTTCGCTTCTTCTGCGGCCCAGTCTCTGACCGCATGGTCGACGATCGCCCGATCAGGCCAGGCGAGCACGGACGAACTCAAGGATCTCACGGGCATAGGCGATGGCCTGATCGCTTTGAATGGAGCCGTAGTGCTCGAAGGGTGCCCCTTCGGGGTGGCCATGGGCGCAGCCGCTGGCGACATAGAAATTGTCCAGGACCTTTCCCTTTTCGACCAATTCCGCGGGCGCTGGCCTGGGCAGCTCGCTCAGCAGGCGGGCCACTGCGTGTCCCCAGGCTTCCTGTCCCGAACGAAGGTGCAGGGCCTTGACGGCCTTTTCGGCGGATTGCTGGGCCGCGAAACAGGCCCATTCGTGACGCCCGTCCCGCTGGGAGGCCAGCGCCTGTTCCAGATCCCGTTCCGCTTGCCTGAACCAATCCGCGGCGCGGTTGCTCATGAAGGTCGCGAGGGAAAGTGTCGAATCAGGGTCAATTCTAGGTTTTTCCGGGGATTCCGTGTAGGCTACCGCCGCTTGGTTGGGCGTGTTGGGGTGTTCTTTGCGTTTTCTCCTGGTCAAGACGTCGTCCCTGGGCGACGTGGTCCACAACCTGCCGGTCGCCACCGATCTGGCCCGCGCATACCCCGGCTGCCGCATCGACTGGGTGGTGGAGGAAGGCTTCGCCGCCATCCCGCAGCTCCATCCTGCGGTCTCGCGGGTCATCCCCGTGGCGCTGCGCCGTTGGCGCCGCCGGCCCCTCGCGCCGGCCACCTGGTCGGCGCTTCTCCGGCTGTGGGCCGCCCTGCGGGAAGAGCGTTATGACGGGATCATCGATACCCAGGGCTTGTTGAAAAGCGCATTGGTCGCGCGCATCGCCCGGGGGCGGCGCTGCGGCTTCCACCGGGCGAGCGCCCGCGAGCCCCTGGCCGCGGCCTTTTACGAGGAGACACACCGCGTCGAGCGGCGCTTGCACGCAGTGGAGCGCAACCGCCGGCTCGCGGCCCGCTGCGCCGGCTACGCCCTCGCCGAGCCCGCCGACTACGGCATCCAGGCGCCGGCGCGGCGGTTTCCCTGGCTGAACGCCGGGCGCTACGTGGTGCTGCTCCACGCCACCAGCCGGGAGGACAAGTTGTGGCCCGAAGCCCGGTGGGTCGAGTTGGGAAAGCACCTCGCGGATCGGGGCGCGACCAGTGTGCTTCCCGCCGGAAACCCTTGGGAAAAGGCGCGGGCGGAACGGCTCGCCGCCGCAATCCCCGGAGCAGTGGCGGCGCCTCGGCTCGATCTGGAGGAATTGGCGGCGGTGCTGACGGGGGCCTGGGTCGTCATCGGCGTGGACACCGGGCTCACCCATCTGGCGGCGGCCCTGGACCGGCCCGTGGTGGGCATTTATTGCGCGACAGACCCGGGACTCACGGGCGTGTACGCGGGCAGCCGCGCCCTCAACGTGGGGGGGGCCGGGCGGCCGCCGCAGGTGGCGGAAGTGTTGGATGCGCTCTGGGCCCTGATACACTGATTCCGTGTAACACGGATCCAACAAGAAGCCTGCGATGGCCAATCTCACCATTACGTTGAGCGACGACCTGCTTAAAAAAAAGCGCGGATTCGCGCCCTGGAGCAGGGCACTTCGGTGAACGCGCTCATTCGCGAGTTTCTCGAGGGTTACGCCGGGGTGGAATCCGCCCGCCAGCAGGCCGTGTCCGACCTGCTGCGGCTCGCTCGCGAATCCCGTGCCCGTCGCGGCGGCCGCAGATGGACGCGGGACGAGTTGCATGAGCGGTGAGGGCTTTCTTAGATACGAACGCTCTGATGTATCTGTTCACCGAAGATCTGCAGCACGGGCGGAAGTTCGACGGGCTCGTGGTTCAAAACCCATTCCGATCGATACGCGCCGCATGAGCGCCGGCCGTCGGGCTTACACCACCCTGCTCTGGCTCGCCTTGCCGCTTATTCCCTTGCGGCTCGCGTGGCGCGCCCGGCGCCAGCCGGCGTACCTGGACCACGTGGCCGAGCGCTTCGGCCGCTACGGGGATGTGCCTCGCCGCCCGGTGATCTGGATCCACGCCGTGTCGGTGGGGGAAACCCGCGCCGCGGCGCCCCTGGTGGAGCGCCTTTTGGAGAGGTATCCCGGTCACCAGATTCTCCTCACCCACATGACGCCCACGGGGCGCGAGACCGGGCGGCAGGTCTTCGGCGATCGCGTCCTTCAGGCCTACCTTCCCTACGACTATCCCTTCGCCGTGCGCCGGTTTCTCGCCCACTTCCGTCCCGCGCTGGGCGTGCTCATGGAGACGGAGCTGTGGTTTAACCTGATCGCCGGCTGCCGGGAGGCTCGGGTTCCCCTGTATCTGGTGAATGCGCGCCTCTCGGAGCGCTCCTACCGCCGCTACGCCCGGTTCCCGGACCTCGTCGGCGAGGCGCTGGGGGGATTGACCGGCGTGCTGGCCCAGACCGAGGCGGACGCGGAGCGGCTTTCCCGGCTCGGGGCTCGCCGGGTGGAAGTGGCGGGCAACCTCAAGTTCGACCTGACGCCGCCGGCGGCGCAGCTCGCCCGGGGCCGGGCGCTGCGCGCCATGTTCGGACCCCGCCGGCCGGTGTTTCTCGCCGCCAGCACGCGGGAAAGCGAGGAGCCGCGAGTGCTGGACGCTGTGGCGCGCCTTACCGTTCCCGAGCTTCTGACCGTGATCGTGCCTCGCCACCCCCAGCGCTTCGACGAGGTAGCAGCCCTCATCGCCCGCCGGGGCCTCAAGTTCCAACGCCGCAGCGAAGCGCGCTCCATTGCTCCCGAGACTCAGATAGTGCTGGGGGATTCCATGGGGGAGCTTTTCGCCTACTACGCCGCCTGCGACGTGGCGTTCGTGGGCGGGAGCCTCGCGCCCCTGGGGGGACAGAACCTGATCGAGCCCTGCGCCGTGGGGGTCCCGGTGCTGATTGGCCCCCACACCTTCAATTTCGAGGAAGCGGCCCGGCAGGCGGTGGAGGAAGGGGCGGCGCTGCGGGTGGCCGACGAGGCGGCGCTGGCCGCCGCGGTGGCGGCGCTGCTCGCGGACGCCGCACAGCGCCGTCGCATGGCCGAGGCGGGCCTCGCCTTCGCCCAACGCCACCGGGGGGCGGTGGAGCGGGTCCTCGCCCGGATCACCGCAGCAGGTATCGGTTGACCGCCTCTATGTCCTCGTCGGTGAGCACGCCGGCCGCGCGGCGCAGTTCCAGGGAGCTCAAGATGTAATCGTAAAGGGCCTGGAAGTGGTCCCGGCGGGCCGAGTAGAGCTGCTGCTGGGCGTCCAGCACGTCGACGAAGGTGCGCACCCCCACCTCCTGGCCGGTGATGGTGGAGTCGAGCTGGCTCTGGCTGGAGACCAGGGCCTGTTCCAGGGCCTTCACCCGGGCGAGGCCGTTGGTGACGTTGAGGTAGGCCTGGCGCACGTTCTGGGCGATGGTACGGCGCACGTTGTCCAAGTCCTGCAGGGCCTTGTCCTGGTTGGAGAGGGCTTGCCGCACCTGGGACTGGGTGGCGAAGCCCTGGAACAGGGGCACCGAGAGCTGCACGCCGACCACCGCCGAATCGGTGTCGAGCCCGACCCCAGTGATGCCCACGCTGGCGTTGCGGGCTTCCGAGTAGCTGGCTACCAGGTCGAGGGTGGGGTAATGGCCGGCCCGAGCCCGTTCCACTTCCTGTTGGGCGAATTCATAGGCGTCCTGTTGGATCCTGAGCACCAGGCTGTTGGTCTCAGCGAGGGCGAGCCATTCCTCCATGGTGGCGGGCGCGGGCGGCGCGAGCTGGAGCTTTTCCGTGTTCACCCGGGCGAGCTCCCCGGGATAGCGACCGATGATCTGCTGCAACGCCCGCTTCTTGATTTCCAGGTCGTTGCGGGCGCCGATCTCCTGGGCGCTGGTGAGGTCGAAGCGCGCCTGGGCTTCGTAGGTGTCCACGATGGTGGCGGTGCCCACCTCGAAGTTACGCTTGGCCTGTTCCAGTTGCTGGGCGATGGCCCGCTTCTGGGCTTCCGCCAGCTCGACGTTGACCTGGGCCAGCAGCACGTCGAAGTAGGCACGGGCCACCCGCAGGATCAAGTCCTGGGTGGCCTGCCCGAACTGGGCCTCGGCCTGTCGCACCTGGATTTTGGCCTGCTCGTAGACCACCAGGTTCTGCTTGCGGTAGAGGGGCTGGGTGGCGGTGATGGACCAGTTGCGGGAATAGAAGCTCTGGGTGCCTCGGGTGCCGGAGTCCACGTCGTTGTAATTGCGGCTGGCTGAGAGGGTGGCCGAGGGGAGCAGCCCGGCCCGGCCCTGGGGCAGGAGCTCCTGGGCTGCCTGAAACGCCGCCCGGGCCGACTGGTACTGGGCATCCTTGAGCGTTGCTTCCCGGTAGATGGAGAGCAGGTCTTCGGCCTGGGCGGCGCCGGCGTGGAGGAGAAGCGCTAGCGCCGGAAGAACGCGTCGCATGAAAAAGTTCCTCCCTTCCATGATCCGCACGCCGGGTGGCACCAGAGAAAAACGAAGGCCTGCCAGCCCGGCGAAGGCATGGTCAAAAAACAAAGCGCGAGGGCCGCCAGGCGTTCCTGAGCGGCGGAATGCAGGTCTCGAACAAGGAATCGGTGCGGTAGGCCCCTTCGGACACGCGGGTGACGAGCACCGCCTCCATGATAGGTTCTTCCCCCACCACTGCCAGGAGCCGCCCACCTATGGCGAGGCTCTGCTGGAACGCTTCCGGCAGCACCGGCACGGAGCCGGTCAGCAGGATCGCGTCGTAGGGCGCATAGACCGACCAGCCCCGGGAGGCGTCGCCCAGCTCCACCGTCACGTTGCGGATGTCGTGGGCTTGGAGGTTTTTTTCGCCGAAAGCCTTGAGCTCCGGATGGAGCTCCACGCTGTACACGTGGCGCGCCCGGCGGGCGAGGAGCGCCGTCATGTAGCCGCTGCCGGTGCCCACCTCAAGGACCTTGTCCCCGGGCTTCACCCCCAGCTCCTGGAGCATGCGGGCCTCCAGCTTGGGGGCAAGCATGACTTCCCCGTGCCCCAGGGGGATCTCCATGTCAGCGAAGGCCAGGGCCTTGTAGGGTTGCGGTACGAATTCCTCCCGCCGCACCTGGAACAGCAAGTCGAGCACTTCCTGGTCCAGCACCTCCCACGGCCGGATCTGCTGCTCGATCATGTTGTAGCGGGCTTGCTCCACGTTCACCTGGGTTCTCCCTTCGCTTGGCTTTTTTTCCCCGCAGGGCGCGGGGCCATGGACAGGACGTCCATTATACTGCACCGCACCGGGCCGCCCCAGCAGCGGGCTTCAGCGCCGTGGCCCGTTTGCCCGCCATCAGTCCAGGGTCCGCCGGTAGCGGGCCACGGCGATGGCCATCACCACCGCCATGAACAGCAGCATGGGCCAGAGATGGGGCGCGGTCTCCGCCAGGCCGTTGCCCTTGAGCATGATGCCCCGCACCAGCCGCAGGAAGTGGGTGAGGGGCAGCGCCTCCCCCAGGACCTGAGCCCAGCCGGGCATGCCGCGGAACGGGAACATGAATCCGGAGAGGAGGATGGAGGGCAGGAAAAAGAAGAAGGTCATCTGCATCGCCTGCATCTGGTTGCGCGCCAGGGTAGAGAAGGTGATGCCCACGGACAGGTTGGCCAGCACGAAGACCAGCACGCAGGCGAGGAGCAGGGGCAGGCTCCCCTCGATGGGCACGCCGAACACCACCCGCGCCGCCGCCAGGATCAACGTTACCTGCACGTAGGCGATGAGGATATAGGGGACGAGCTTGCCCACGGTGACCTCCAGGGGTCTGACTGGCGTTGCCAGCAGGTTTTCCATGGTGCCCCGCTCCCGTTCCCGGGTGACGGCGAGCCCCGTCATCATGATCATGGTCATGGTGAGGATCACCCCCATGAGCCCCGGGACGATGTTGTGCTGGGTGACGCCCTCCGGGTTGTAGCGTCGGTGCACCTGCACCTCGAAGGGCGGCGGCCGCTCCCTCAAGCCAGCGAGGCTGCCCTGGAGGTCGGGCTGAAGCGCGCTTCGATTGAGCTCGAAGAGGGCGGCGATGGCGTTGCTGGTGGCGGCCGGGTCGGTGGCATCCGCCTCCACCAGAATGACGGGCCGCTCGCCCCGCAGAAGCTGGCGGGAGAAGCCTACGGGGATGGAGACCACGAACTGGACCCGGCCGGTCTCCAGCAGCCGCCGCCCCTCGGCTTCGCTACTCACCCGCTGGACCAGATCGAAGTAGCCGCTGTTGGCCAGGCTCGCCAGGAAACCGCGGGCGAAGGGGCTGTCGTCGGCCGAGAGCACCGCCGTGGGCAGATGCTTGGGGTCGGTGTTGATGGCGAAGCCGAAGAGCGCGAGCTGGATCAAGGGAATGCCCACCATCATGGCAAAGGTGAGCCGATCCCGGCGCATCTGGATGAACTCCTTCACCACGATGGCGGTGAAGCGGGACCAGGAAAAGACGTCCAGGCTCATGGGGAAAAATTGTCTCGGGCGCTTTCCATGAGCTGGATGAACACGTCCTCCAGCCCCGGCTGGGTCAAGCTCCAGCGGTAGCGCGGATCGTCCCGGAGCGGAGCGATGCTTCTCGCGAGCGCCTCAGCGTCGGTGCCGGAGACGTGCAGCGCGTTGCCGAAGGGCACCACCTGGGCGACCCCGGGCAGCCCCCGCAGCCGCTCCGCCAGGGCATAGACGTCCTCGCCTTCCGCCGACCAGGTGGTCAGGCCGGAGGCGGCCACCAACTCCGAGGGCGTGCCCTGGGCTAGCAGCGACCCATAGGCCAGATAGGCGAGCCGGTGACAGCGCTCCGCTTCGTCCATGTAGTGGGTGGAGACCAGCACCGTGATCCCATGGGCCGCCAGGCGGTGGATCTGCTCCCAGAAGTCCCGGCGCGCTTTGGGGTCCACGCCGGCCGTGGGCTCGTCGAGGAGCAGCAGCCGAGGTGCGTGGAGCATGCAGGCGGCCAGGGCCAGCCGCTGCTTCCATCCGCCCGAAAGGGTGCCGGCGAGCTGGCGGCTGCGCTGCGCGAGCCCCAGGTCCTCCAGGGCCCGGTCCACGGCGGCGCGGCGGTTCGCCATCCCGTACATGCGGGCGACGAAGTCCAGGTTTTCCCGGATGGTGAGGTCTTCGTAGAGGCTGAAGCGCTGGGTCATGTAACCCACGTGGCGCTTGATCTCGGCGGTCTGGCGCAGCACGTCATAGCCCAGGCAGGTGCCGCTACCCTCGTCCGGAGTGAGGAGCCCGCACAGCATGCGGATGGAGGTGGTCTTGCCGCTGCCGTTGGGACCCAGGAAGCCGTAGATCTCCCCTTCCCTCACCTGGAGCGAGAGCCCCTTCACCACCGCCCGGCCGCCGAAGCGCTTGGTGAGGCCGGTCACGTGGATGGCATAGCCGTTATGCATAGGGCTCAGCGATTCGCTCCAAGATGAAACCCCGCGTGGAGAAGCCGTCCCGGCCGTCTTCTCCATGCGCGATCCACGCACCTGGCCCTCACTCCTGGCTCCTTCCCCCCCGGGGGAGAGGGAAGGGGACGCAAGCGCCAGCACCAGCACCTTCAGCAAGCTCCCCTCCCCCTGGGGGGAGGGACCGGGGGAGAGGGCTTCCCCAGCCGCGCCAAACTTTCCCGCGGCGGGCACGACCGCGAAGGCACGCGCTCAGTCCGCGCGGCTCGACACCCCCCTGCCGCGTTTTGGCGCTTCGGGAGCGGCGTGCAGGCGCCCGCTTCACCGCAACTCCACGTCCACGGGCTGGCCGGGGTGGAGCCCCGCCGCGTGCTCGGGGGCCACCTTCGCCTCCACCCGAAAGACCAGCTTTTCCCGCCGCTCCCGGGAGAAGATAACCGGCGGGGTGAACTCCGGCTGGGAGGAGACGAAAACGACCGTGGCGGGGATCTCCGCCGAGCAGCCGTCGCAGCGGGCCGAGACCGGTTGGCCCAGGCGGATCTTGGGCAGGTCGGGTTCCGGCACGAAGAAGCGCAGCTTCAGGTTCTCCGGGGGCAGGATGGAGACCACGGGGCTGCCGGCGGGCACCCATTCCCCCGGAAGGAACACCCGGTCTTCCACGTAGCCGCCGACCGGCGCCACCACCGCCTTCTCGGCGAGGCGCCACTCCACCTGGGCCAGGGCCGCCTCGGCGGCCTTTACTTCGGCTTCCGCGGCCCGGATCTCGTCGGGCCGGGCGGGTAGCCGCCCGATGCGCCGCTGGGCCTCCAGCTCCGCCGCCCGGGCTCGGTCCCGCTCGTACTGGGAGCGGGCCGCGTCCAGGGTGTTGGGGCTCACGAAGCCGTCGCGGATCAGCTTCTCCTGGCGGCGGAAATTGGCTTCGGAGAAGGCGAGGGCGGCGAGCGCCTGCTGGTACTGGGCTTCGATCGCCGCCAACTCCTCCGGCCTCAGGCCCTTGGTGAGGTTGGCGAGCCGGGCCCGGGCTTGCTTGAGCCGCTCTGCCGCCTCCCGCCTGGCCGCCTGCTCGGCGTCCTGCTCCAGCACGAAGAGGCGGGCGTTGCGCTCGACCCGGCTGCCCCGGTCCACCGCAAGCTCCACCAGCGTCCCTGCCTGGGAGGAGGCGACGTAGACGTACTCGCCCTCCACATAGCCCTGGTAGGCGGCGGGCTTCTCTCCCCCGCAGGCGGCGAGCAGGGCGGCGACGGCGGCGCTCATCAGGCGAAGGCTGGAAGTCATGGAGCGAGCTCCCGGGCGAGACCGTGGAACAGCAGATCCAGGTGGGCGGCCACGTAGCGCTCCAAGCGCACGGGTTCCGCCTCGTAGGCCTGGAAGGTGTGCTTCCACAGGATCTGCAGGACGAGGGGCGCCACGACCAGCCGCCAGGCGGCCGCCGTATCGATGCGCCGGAATTCCCCGCGCCGGATGCCCCGGGCGAGGATCGACTCCACCAGGCGCTGGGCCCGCTGGATGACCTCCTCGAAGTAGAACCGAGAGACCTCGGGGAAATTGCCCGCTTCCGATATCACCAGCTTGGGGATGCCCGAAAGGGGGGAGTCCACCACCGCCCGGACAAACTGGACGATGAGCTGGTCGAGGAGTTCCCGGCTACTGCCGGAGAAGCGGGCGGCTCGGGCCTCCGCTTCCGCCAAGTTGGGCAGCAGGGCCCGGCGCACCAGGGCCTTGAACAGCTCGGCCTTGTTGGGGAAATAGAGGTAGAGGGTCCCCTTGCTCACGCCGGCCCGGGCGGCTACGTCCGCGAGGCGCGTGGCGGCGTAGCCATGGCGGGTGAAAAGCTCCAGGGCGGCGGCCAGGATCTCGTCGGGACGCGCGTCTTTGCGGCGTTGCCAACGGGGCTTGTTCACCGCGGCGGGATGGACCATCGGCCGCTCATTTAATGACTGACCGGTCGGTAATATATCTTTCCTTCCCCCGGCGGTCAACGCGATGCACGCGACCCGAGGGGCCGCGTTGGCGGCTCTTGACCCGTGCACTTGAATCGACCGGCGCTTTGGGCTAGCGTTGGGGCTGTACTACGTAGGGGTCCTGGCAAGGGACCGGCGGGCAGATCCGGCAGCAGCGCCACCCACCGAAAGGTCTCGATGCCGGGTGAGACAAACCCTTCGAACCTGTCCGGGTAATGCCGACGTAGGGAACGTAGCTGTCCCTCTCCTTCGCTCCCGGCCAGCGGTTTTCACTACTTGAGGAGCGAATCCAGATGAGCGCCAATCCCAAGTTCCTGGCAGCCACCGCCCGCGTGGACGAGGCGGCCGTGCAGCCGTTTCCCAACTCCCGCAAGGTCTACGTGCAGGGCTCTCGGCCCGACCTCCGGGTGCCCATGCGGGAGATCACCCAGTCCGACACGCCGGCCTCCTTCGGGGCGGAGAAGAACCCACCCATTTTCGTCTACGACACCTCCGGCCCTTACACCGATCCGGCGGTCACGGTGGATATTCGCAATGGCCTCCCTGCCCTGCGGCTGCCCTGGATCCTGGAGCGGGGCGACACCGAGGAGCTCCCCGGGCCCACCTCCCAGTACGGCCGGGCGCGGCTCGAGGACCCGAAGCTCGCAGAGCTGCGCTTCAACCTGAAGCGCAAGCCGCGCCGGGCGAAGACGGGGATGAACGTGACCCAGATGCACTACGCCCGCCGGGGCATCGTCACGCCGGAGATGGAGTTCATCGCCATCCGGGAGAACCTGCGGCGGGAGGAGTTCCTCGCGAGCCTCACCCAGGAGCAGCGGGAGCTGCTCGTCCGTCAGCACCGCGGGCAGGCCTTCGGCGCCTCCATCCCCGCGGAGATCACGCCGGAGTTCGTGCGGGACGAGGTGGCCCGCGGTCGCGCCATCATTCCGGCCAACGTCAATCACCCGGAAACGGAGCCCATGATCATCGGCCGCAACTTCCTGGTGAAGATCAACGCCAACATCGGCAACTCGGCGGTCACCTCCTCCATCGGCGAGGAGGTGGACAAGATGACCTGGGCGATCCGCTGGGGCGCCGACACGGTGATGGACCTGTCCACCGGCAAGCACATCCACGAGACGCGGGAATGGATCATCCGCAACTCCCCCGTGCCCATCGGCACCGTGCCCATCTACCAGGCCCTGGAGAAGGTGGACGGGAAGGCGGAAGAGCTCACCTGGGAGATCTTCCGCGACACCCTGATCGAGCAGGCGGAGCAAGGGGTGGACTACTTCACCATCCACGCCGGGGTGCGGCTCGCCTACATTCCCCTCACCGCCAGGCGCCTGACCGGCATCGTCTCCCGCGGGGGCTCCATCATGGCCAAGTGGTGCCTGGCCCATCACCAGGAGAGCTTCCTCTACACCCATTTCGAGGAAATCTGCGAGATCATGAAGGCCTACGACGTGGCCTTCTCCCTGGGGGACGGGCTGCGGCCGGGCTCCATCTACGACGCCAACGACGAGGCCCAGATCGCCGAGTTGAAGACTTTGGGGGAGCTCACCCGCATCGCCTGGAAGCACGACTGCCAGGTGATGATCGAGGGTCCGGGGCACGTGCCCATGCAGCTCATCAAGGAGAACATGGACCTGGAGCTTAAGCATTGCCACGAAGCGCCCTTCTACACCCTGGGCCCCCTCACCACCGACATCGCGCCGGGCTACGACCATATCACGAGCGCGATCGGCGCCGCCATGATCGGCTGGTACGGCACGGCGATGCTGTGCTACGTCACGCCCAAGGAGCACCTGGGGCTGCCTAACAAGAAGGACGTGAAGGACGGCATCATCGCCTACAAGATCGCCGCCCACGCCGCGGACTTGGCCAAGGGGCATCCCGGCGCCCAGATCCGCGACAACGCCCTATCCAAGGCGCGCTTCGAATTCCGCTGGGCGGATCAGTTCAACCTGTCTCTGGATCCGGACACCGCCCGGGAATTCCACGACGAGACCCTGCCCCAGGAGGGGGCGAAGCTCGCCCACTTCTGCTCCATGTGCGGCCCCCACTTCTGCTCCATGAAGATCACCCAGGACGTGCGCGACTACGCCGCCCAGGTGGGCCTCTCGGAGGAGGAGGCGCTCAGGAAGGGGATGGAGGAGAAGGCCGAGGAGTTCGTGAAGTCCGGCGGCGAGGTCTATCGGAAAGCCTGAGGAACAAGCCCATCAGCCCGGCGGCCACGAGAGAGAGGGTTCCCGTTTCCGGGACGGTGGCCACCACCCGGAGGTTGTCCAGACCCACTGCGGAGGAGCCGTGGCCGCTCCCCTCGGTCAGCCGGAGCCGAAGGCTGGCCGTCCCTCCCGGATAAAGCTCGCCGAAGACGAGGGAAAAAACGCCGCGGGTCGCGCCATTGTGCTCCGGCCGCCCGATGGAAAGAAGCTCGCGCTCGGCGCCGCCCGCGAGGAGATGCACCTCGAAGTCGTCGGCATTGGCGCCGGCGTCGTCGGTGGTGTCGAACACCCAGTCGAAGGAAATGGCGAGGGCGCGGCTGCCGGCGGGGACGCCGAAGGGGACCAAGAGCTGGCTGGTCCCCGCCTCGCTCCCGCGCAAGTCGCCACGTTGGTCTCCGATCACCAGGAAGTTGCCGGAAGTGTAAAAATTGTCGAAATGAACGGCGCTTTCGCCGGAGGACGTACCGTCGATGGCGTTGTCATGGCGGCGGACGTTGACCCAACTGCCCTCCTCCGGACTGCCGGCGGCGCTGCCCGGCGGCAACCAGGCGAGCAGCGCCTCCCCGGAGACGACCGACGTCCGGCTGGCCAGCCCGGGCACAGCGTCGAAGTTCAGGTCGAGCAAGACGATAGGCGCGGCGGAACCGGCGCCGGATGCAAACAGCATGACCCAGCCCCACAGGATGAAAAGACCTTTGAACGCTTTCATGACGATGTCAACTCCTGGTGATTGCCCGGCGCGTCAACAGCAAACATTGTTCCAGTCTGGCGATGGTGCTGGCATGTTCTTGTTTTGTCTGGCAGGGCGTCGAAGCGACAGGGTGGGTCGTGAAAGACCCTCGGCAGGCCCGTGTAAGTTGCGCCGACACTTGTTGAGGGGGCGGGGGCCAGGGTGGACGCGAGGTCTGGCCGCCTCAAAATCGAGCAGACCGCGGGTCGCATAGCCGAGACGCACCAGGCATCGACGGGCGCCGCTCCGGTGCGCGAAAGTGCGCCCCACCGCTAGCGGGGTGCGATCAGCTTGAGCCTGGGGAAATATTCGCGGTAGCGCCTGGCGTCGCGGGTGAGCAAGGCCAATCCGCCGAGGGCCGCGTGGGCGCCGACATAAAAGTCCGGAAGCGGTGTGCCTTTTCTGCCGCCCCGCTTCCGGTAGAGGACGTAGGCCTTGCCGGCAAGGAAAGCCGCGGGCCAGGGTAGAGGCTGGCGTTCGAAGTTAAAGAGCGCGATGGCGCTTTCGAACTCCTCGATGGTGTCGAAGCCGACAGACACCTCGGCATAAATGATGGGATTGATCACGCCCCGGCCGGCGTCCGCGACCTCCCGCAAGCGCTTTGCCGACCAGTCGAACCAGGTTGGATCCTGTTGGACGACGTCGATCAGCACGTTACTGTCCACCAAGACCTTGCCGGAGGCCGCCGCGGGCATCACTCGTCCCCGCGAAGAAAGGCCATGATCTGATCGGTGGTTTTGCCCTTCCAGGCCCTATTGGTCGCGCTCCCCCGCAACCGCTCCACGGCCGATTGCCCGCGGCTCTTTCTTTTTCCCGCCGGCTTGAGAATGACTTTTCCCCGTACGTATTCGAACTCCACCTCCGTAGCGGGAAGTAACCCCGCCTTTTCGCGGATCGCTTGCGGGATCGTAACCTGTCCCTTGCTGGTAATGCGCACGTTGACCTCCGTAGCCGTCTTGGTAAGACTTAATACTGGTAAGAATCTTACCGCATCGACCACAGCCTGCTCAAGGGAAGCTGTCATTGGCCCCAGCCCCTTGAGCCCGTCCGGCCCGCCAGGCCGGCCGCCGTGCTAACATGCGGGTTTTTCGCGCCCGGCCATGGAGACTTCCCCGCTCATCCACGCGATCCTCCTCGGCATCGTCGAGGGTCTGACCGAGTTCCTGCCCGTCTCCAGCACGGGGCATCTGATCGTCGCCCAGGATCTGCTCGGCTTCGCCGGGGAGCGGGCCAAGACCTTCGCCATCTTCATCCAGCTCGGCGCCATTCTCGCCGTGTGCTGGGAGTACCGGGTCCGCTTCCGCAAAGTGGCGGCCGGGCTCGGCTCGGATCCCGCCGCGCGGCGCTTCGCGCTGAACCTGCTGGTGGCCTTCGCCCCGGCTCTGGTGCTGGGCGTGCTGTTCTACAAGATCATCAAAACCTATTTGTTCTCGCCCCTCACCGTGGCGGGGGCGCTGGTCGTCGGGGGGCTGGTGATCCTTTGGGTGGAACGGCGGGATCACCGGGGGCGCGTCGCCCGGGTGGAGGACATGACCTGGCGCGACGCGTTGAAAGTGGGGCTGGCCCAGTGCGTCGCCATGTTTCCCGGGGTCTCCCGCTCGGGCGCTACCATCATCGGCGGCATGCTCTTCGGCCTCACCCGAGAGGCCGCCACCTTGTTCTCGTTTTTCCTCGCCGTGCCCACCATGCTGGCGGCGGTGACCTACGATACTTACAAGAACTGGGCCTTGCTTTCGGGAGCGGACCTGGAGCTTTTCGCCCTGGGCTTCGGCTCCGCTTTTGTGATGGCGCTGCTCACCGTGCGGGCGCTGCTCGGCTATGTCTCCCGGCACAGCTTCCGGCCGTTTGCCTGGTACCGGATCTTCTTCGGCGGCGTGGTGCTCGCCACTTGGTGGACGGGCGCCGTGGACTGGACGGCGATCCCTTAGGGATCAAGCGCTCGGAATCGCGGGGTACGCGTGAGCGCCGCTCGAAAAGCCGGTTGCCCGGTGCGTTTCGCCTGTCTGCCGCGACCCGTGCGGCGCAGGCAGGCTTCGCTCAACACACCCTCTCTTCTGGAAGCTTTGGCTATCCCTGGACCCAGGGCAGCCCCGCCACCCGCCAGCCGCCCACCGTGTTGCGGTGGCCCTGGGGGTCCCGGTCCCCCTCGAAGCCCTCCAGCACGTTGTAGCACTGGGCGTAGCCCAGCCGTTTCGCCAAGGCCGCCGCATGGTGGGAGCGGCCGCCGCTGCGGCAGATGAACATGACGCGGGCTTCTTTGCCCACCTGCCGCTCGAGTTCCTCGGCGAAGCGGGGATTGAGCTGCATGCTGGGATAGCTCTGCCATTCGATTTCCACCGCGCCGGGAATGCGGCCCACGAAGGTAAGCTCCGCCTGAGTGCGCACGTCCACCAGCCTCGCCTGCGGGTCCGAGGTCATGAGCTGATAGGCCTCCGCGGGGGTCAGCGCCCCGTCGTAGGGAAGACCCATCTGACGCGCCCGCGCCCGGGCGCGTTCGAGAATTTCCGGGGTCATAGCACGGGAATCCTGGAGAAAAGGAGGCGTGTATTCTATCACCCGATGAACGCTCCGCCTGAAGCCGCCTCTCCCTTTGTCGCCGGCGACCTGGCCCGTTACGAGGCCGCCCGCCGCAGCACCCTGGTGAGCATAGCGGTCAACGTGACGCTCACGGTGGTGCAGATCGTGGTCGGCTTTTTCGCCCGGTCCCAGGCCCTCATCGCCGACGGCCTGCATTCCCTGTCGGACCTGCTGTCGGACTTCCTGGTGCTGTGGGCCAACCGCCAGGGCGCCAAGGCGGCGGACCGGGACCACCCCTACGGCCACCGCCGCATCGAGACGGCCGCCACCCTGATGCTGGGTATTTTCCTGGTGGGGCTGGGCGTCGCCCTGATGTTGGCCGCGGGGATGCGGCTGCAGGACCCGGGGAACCTGGCCCGGGTTCACCCGGCGGCCCTGGCCATCGCCTTCCTAACCCTGGTGGCCAAGGAGGGGCTTTTCCGCTACCTGATGGCGGTGGCCCGGCGGCTGCGCTCCCAGATGTTGGCGGCCAACGCCTGGCACTCCCGCTCGGACGCGGCTTCCTCCCTGGTGGTTCTGGTGGGGGTGGCGGGAAACCTGCTCGGGCTCACGTTTCTCGACCTGCTCGCGGCCGCCGTGGTGGGGTTCATGATCGTGCACATGGGCTGGCGGCTGGGCTACGGGGCCCTGGAAGAGCTGGTGGACACGGGGCTTGCGGAAGAGGAGCTGGCCAAGATCCGCGCCACCCTCCTCTCCACCCCTGGAGTGCGCGGGGTGCACGAGCTGCGCACCCGCCGCATGGCCGGCCAGGCCCTGGTGGACGCCCATATCCTGGTGGACCCCCGGATCAGCGTGTCCGAGGGCCACCACATCGCCGAGCGGGCCAGAAGCCGGGTGCTGGCCCAGCACAACGTGCTGGACGTCATGGTGCATATCGATCCCGAGGACGATGCCGTCGTCCGGCCCAGCCTGGACCTGCCGGACCGGGCCACCCTGCTCCGCCATCTGGATGAGCGGCTGGAAGGGGAGCTGCCGAAAAACCAGAAAACCGTGCTCCATTACCTGAACGGGAAAGTGGAGGCCGAGATCCATCTGGATCGGACGTTTTGCAGCGACCCGGACCGGGTGGCCCGCCTGCAGCGGAAGATCGACGCTTTGTTGCGGGACGACCCTTTTTTCCGCTCTATCGTTCTGCGACGATTGGATGCACTGTAATGGTGCAAGCAGTGCCAGGTACGCACAATTTTGGTGCATGCTTAGGCGCTAGGCGGGCTTATTTCGTTGTGGCAGAATGAAAAATTTCTTTTCCTGTATGGCATGGAACCTGCTATTCGGTCGGGCATCGGTCAGGCGGCTGGGCGGCCTCCGGGTTGGTCGCGCACGGTTAATGGTTCACGGTGCACGGATATCGGGCAGCCGGTCGCCTTTTGATTTTTTCGCAACATCCCTCTTGAGGAGAGCACCATGGCGGTAGCCGATGTTTTCAAGATGATCAAGGATCACGAGGTCAAGTTCGTCGACCTCCGCTTCACCGATACCCGCGGCAAAGAGCAGCACGTTTCCGTGCCGGTCAAGCACTTCACCGAAGAGAAATTCGAGACCGGCCACGCCTTCGACGGCTCTTCGATCGCGGGGTGGAAGGGGATCCAGGCTTCCGACATGCTGCTGCTTCCCGATCCCGACACCGCGCGCATGGACCCGTTCACCGACGAGCCGACGCTCAACATCACCTGCGACGTGATCGAACCCTCCGACATGAAGGGCTACGACCGGGACCCACGCACCATCGCTAAGCGGGCGGAGGCCTATCTCAAGTCCACCGGCCTGGGGGATACGGCCTACTTCGGCCCCGAGCCCGAATTCTTCATCTTTGACTCGGTCTCCTGGAAGGTGGACATGTCCGGCTGTTTCGTGAAGATCCGCTCCGAGGAGGCCCCCTGGTCTTCCGGCGACGAGCCGGAAGGGGGCAACATGGGCCACCGCGCCCCGGTGAAGGGAGGCTATTTCCCCGTGCCCCCGGTGGACACCCTGCAGGACATCCGCAACGCCATCTGCCTGGCGCTGGAGCAGCAGGGGGTGGAGGTGGAAGTGCACCACCACGAGGTGGCCGCCGCCGGCCAGAACGAGATCGGCACCCGCTTCGCGCCCCTGGTCAAGCGCGCCGACTGGATGCAGATCCTCAAGTACACGGTGTGGATGACCGCCGCCTCCTACGGCAAGACCGCCACCTTCATGCCCAAGCCGGTGGTGGGGGACAACGGCTCCGGCATGCACTGCCATCAATCCATCTGGAAGGACGGCCAGAACCTCTTCGCCGGCAACGGCTACGCGGGCCTGTCCGACTTCGCCCTCTACTACATCGGCGGCATCATCAAGCACGCCCGGTCGCTCAACGCCATCACCAACCCGGGCACCAACTCCTACAAGCGGCTGGTGCCCCACTTCGAGGCGCCCATCAACCTGGCTTACTCGGCCCGCAACCGCTCGGCCGCATGCCGCATCCCCCACGTGGCGAGCCCCAAGGCGCGGCGGGTGGAGGTGCGCTTCCCCGACCCCACAGCCAACCCGTACCTGGCCTTCGCCGCCATGCTCATGGCCGGGCTCGACGGGGTGCAGAACAAGATCCATCCGGGCGACCCGATCGACAAGAACCTGTACGACCTACCGCCCGAGGAGGCCAAGTCCATTCCCAACGTGTGCTCGTCCCTGGAAATGGCGTTGGAATACCTGGACAACGACCGGGAGTTCCTGACCCGGGGGGGCGTGTTCTCCAACGACTTCATCGATTCCTACATCGCCCTCAAGATGGAAGAGGTGCAGCGCTTCCGCATGACTACCCATCCCATCGAGTTCGATATGTACTACAGCGCTTGACCCTGAATGCACCAAACCAGGGCGGGAAGACCCCGCCCTGGTTTTTTTTGAGCGGTTTTGGGTGGACTGGGGAGTATATGCCGTACAACCACCGCTTTCCGCCGCCGATCGGACCGTCCGGGCGAGCGTCTTGAAATTAGTCTTTTATCGGCGCAGACTTAGAAAGCGCCATTCGCGTCGATTATGAATCTTCCTGCCCTGCGCCTTCCGTTTCGAGCCCCCGTGATGCTGGCGGCCGTCTTGGCCGTGGCGGCGCTCCCCGGGCAGGCCGAGATCTACAAGCTCGTGGACAAGGACGGGCGCGTCACCTACTCCAATACCCCCATCCCGGGGGCCAAAAAACTGGAACTCGCCCCCCTCACCACCATCCAGCCGCCCAAGGCGCTACCGCCCGGGTCGCCCAAGATAGACCCCCGGGTCGCCCAGTTGCAGGAGGCGCTGGCGGAGGAGGAAAAGAAGCTGGAGGCCGCCCGCAAGACTCTGGAGGAGGAACGCAATCGGCCCGAGACGTTCCGCACGCCCAGCGGCGGCATCGGCCGGGCGGTGGCCCGCTACGAGGAAAAGATCCAGCGACTGAGCGATGAAGTCGCCCAGATCGAGCGCAACGTGGCGGCCTTGAAGCGGGAACTAGAGGCGGCCCAGTCGAGCGCCAGCCCGGCGCCGCAGCCGCAACAGGGCCAGGGGCAATGATCCGCCGGGGGGTGGTGGCCGCATGGTTGCTGGCCGTCCCATGGGCGGCCCAGGCCGACATCTACAAGTACGTAGACGAGGAAGGCCGGATCACCTTCACCAATATCCCCCGCAAGGGGGCGATCAAGCTGGACATCGATACCGGCTCCTCCCTGCCGCCTCCATCCGCGGCCCGGCCAACCCCCAGGCCAACTCCCCGGACGACGCCTACCCCGGCCAATTTCCCCCGGATCTCCCGGGAGGAGCAGCGCCAGCGGGACGCGTTGCGTCGGCAGGTGCTAGAGCAGGAACTTGCCACGGAGACCCGACTGCTCGATCAGGCCCGCAGGGCGCTTGCACAAGCTCGGTCGGCACAGGCCTCCGCACCCCAGGCTCTGGCGGACGCGGTGCGGTTGCACGAGCAGAACGTGAACGCCCTCCAATACGAGCTTTCCCTGCTGCCGCGCTGACGTCGCGCCCCGCCGCCTTACCCCGCCCGCGCTGCGAGTGGCGTGGAAATTGCTAAACCCAGTCTATCGTGTTGCAAGCTATGTCGTCCGCACCGTTTCCGGGCCTCGACCTCCTCGCCACCGCCGTGCTGCTGCTCGAAGAGGAGCTTCAGGTGGGCTACGCCAATCCCGCCGCCGAGAACCTTTTCGCCCTGAGCCGCAAGCAGCTCCAGGGGCGCCGGATCGGCGAGCTGTTCCCCGAGTGCGGGCAACTGCTGGCGGCGATCGAGCAAGCGCGCAAGGCGCGCAGCACCTACATCGAGCACGATCTGGCCCTCATGCTGCCGTCCCACGGGTGGCTGCACGTGAGCTGCAGCGTGACCCCAGTGGAACTCGAGGATCTCCAGGTGCTGCTGGAGTTCCAGCAGATCGATCAGCACTTGAAGATCGACCGGGAGGAGCGCATGCTCAACCAGACCCTGGCCAACCGGGTGCTGATCCGTAACCTCGCCCACGAGATCAAGAATCCCCTGGGGGGCATCCGCGGCGCGGCCCAGCTCCTGGACCGGGAGCTGGAGCTTCCCGCGTTGCACGAGTACACCCAGGTGATCATCAAGGAAGCGGACCGGCTCCAGGCGCTGATGGACCGGCTGCTCGCTCCCAACCGGGGACCCCGCTTTGCGCCCCTCAACGTCCACGAAGTGCTGGAGCGGGTGCGCAGCCTCATCCTGGCCGAATATCCCTCGGGCCTCCAGGTGGTGCGGGACTACGACGTGAGCCTGCCCGAGCTGACCGGCGACCGGGAGCAGCTCATCCAGGCGGTGCTCAACATCGTGCGCAACGCCGCCCAGGCCCTCAAGGGCCAAGGCACCATCACCCTGCGTACCCGGGCGGCGCGGCAGGTCACGGTGGCGAGGAGGCTCCATCGCCTCGCCCTCACGGTGCAGATCATCGACGACGGCCCCGGCATCCCCGAGGCGCTGCGAGACAAGCTCTTTCTGCCCCTGGTATCAGGGCGCGAGGACGGCCACGGGCTGGGGCTCGCCCTGGCCCACCACTGCGTGGCCCAGCACCACGGCACCATCGAGTGGGAAAGCGCGCCCGGGCGCACCTGTTTCACCCTGGTGCTGCCGCTGCTGAACCACGTTCGCAATGCATGACGTTGACATAAGGACAACGGCGAGTTGCGGAGGGCGCAGACGGGCCCCGCACCGCGTTTCGCGCTAGATCCATGAAGCCTGTCTGGATCATCGACGACGACCGCTCGATCCGCTGGGTGTTCGAGAAAGCCCTCGGCCGGGAAGGCATCGAGTTCAGGACCTTTGCCTCCGCCCGGGAAGCGGAAGCGGCCCTGCAGGCCGACGCCCCCAGCGTGGTGGTGACCGACATCCGCATGCCCGGCGGCTCCGGCCTGGAGCTATTGAAAGGACTCAAGGAGCGCCTGCCCCGGGTGCCGGTCATCATCATGACCGCCTACTCCGATCTGGAGAGTGCGGTTTCGGCCTTTCAGGGGGGCGCCTTCGAGTATCTGCCCAAGCCGTTCGACGTGGATCACGCCGTAGAGCTCATCCGCCGGGCCCTAGCGGAGAGCCTGCGCCAGGCGGAAGCAGGGGAAGAAGGCGGCGAGGTCCCGGAAATCCTCGGCCAGGCGCCCGCCATGCAGGAGGTCTTCCGCGCCATCGGCCGGCTGTCCAATTCCCAGGCCACCGTACTCATCACCGGCGAGAGCGGCACCGGCAAGGAGCTGGTGGCCCGGGCGCTTCACCGGCACAGTCCCCGGGCGGCGAGGCCTTTCGTCGCCATCAACACCGCAGCGATCCCCAAGGATCTGCTGGAGTCGGAGCTCTTCGGCCACGAACGGGGCGCTTTCACCGGGGCCCAGACCCAGCGCCGGGGACGCTTCGAGCAGGCCGAGGGCGGGACGCTCTTCCTGGACGAGATCGGCGACATGCCGCTGGACCTGCAGACGCGCCTCTTGCGGGTACTCTCCGATGGCCATTTTTACCGGGTGGGGGGACACCAGTCCATCCGGGCCAATGTGCGGGTCATCGCCGCCACCCACCAGGACCTGGAGCAGCGGGTCAAGGAAGGCTTGTTCCGCGAAGACCTCTACCACCGCCTGAACGTCATTCGGCTCCGGCTGCCGCCCCTGCGGGAACGGCGCGAGGACATTCCCTTGCTCGCCCGCTATTTCCTGCAGAAAAGCGCCCGCGAGCTGGGGGTGGAGCCCAAGCGGCTGTCGGAGGCGGCGCTGAAGTATCTCTCCGGGCTCGACTTCCCGGGTAACGTGCGGCAACTGGAGAACCTATGCCACTGGCTCACGGTGATGGCCCCCGGCCAGAACGTGGACATCGCCGATCTACCCCCCGAGTTCCGGCGGGAGCCGGCGCCGAGCCTGTCGTCGGGGTGGATCGCGGCGCTGGAGAGCGAGGTGCAGAGCGCCCTCGACCAGGGCAGGAGCGGCCTCATGGACGATTTCGGGCGCGAGTTCGAAAAGGCCCTGATCCTCAAGGCGCTGCAGCACACCGGCGGCCGGCGCATTGAAGCCGCCCAGCTCCTCGGGCTCGGGCGCAACACCCTCACCCGCAAGATCCAGGAACTGGGGCTCGACCGGGACACGCCATCCCGCTAACCCCCGCCGGCCGGGCTGCCGGCAGCTATTATTTGTTGAGCATTGCCTCTTTAGCGGGGCGGCGGGCAGAACAAAGGGAGGCGGACGATGGCGGGACGGACGTTGCGGGTGTTGTGCATCCACGGGGTGGGTCATCAGGAGAAGGACACGGGCTGGCAGATCCGCTGGCAGCCGGAGATTCGGCCCGAGTTCCGCTTCACCGAATACGACGCCCTGTTCGACGCCGCGGAGCTCGATGCCGCCACCGTGGCCGAGGCGATCCTCAGGCTCTCCGCCAGCGGGATCGTCCACGGCATCGGCGATCTCTTCCGGCGGCGCCGGGCCTTCGGCGGCCTCGCGGAGCGGGTGCGCTGGACCGCCGGGATGGTGGCCCAGTGGGCGGCACGGGGCGATCAAGTGTGGCCTGGAGAAGGATCGAGCGCGCATCAGCTTCCCTTTTCCCTTGAATCTGGGTACCTGGGCGCTGGCCCTACTAGCTGTGGTGCTTTCGACCAGGCTCGTGCGGTGGCTGGGCTATGGCCATTGAGGGGCCTGCTTTGCGCTGGCTGGTGTCCAGTGGCGCAGGTCCGGGGCCGTTCACTGCGCCTTAGCGTTCTTCCGGCGGCAACGCCATCTTGCCTCGCCGGGCTAGAGCGGCGCGTCGCTCGCGGGCGAGCCGTCGCACGACCCCGACCATGGGCTTCAATTCCTGCGCAGCCGCCAGCGCTTCATCGACGCTGGCGGCCTTGCGCGCCTGATGGGGTGCGGAGGGAAACTGCGGCTTATGCGGTTCCAGGGTTTGATCTTTCATTGCTATGTCTTGGCGGCTGGATGTGAAGAGGGAGCGGACCAGCGTCAATTGTCCTTGGCGAGCGGCTTTTCTCTTTTCCTGGGTTTGGTAGACCGCAACCGCCGGATCTTCTCCATTTCCTTGTCCAGGTTCTCCGCGATATGCCGCCCCTCCTGCTTGACGAATTCCAGGAAGGCTTGGGCGACGACGGATGGCTTTCTTCCCTTCGGATACACGACGTACCAGTGCCGCTGAATGGGAAATCCCTGAACGTCCAGGATGGCGATCGGCCCGGACGTGCCTTCCAGGACCAGCGAATGCAGAGACAGCACGGAGATACCCAACCCGGCCACGATCGCCTGCTTGATGGCTTCGTTGCTGCCGAACTCCATGCGTGCGACCGGCGCCGGGAGACCTTTGGTCTCGAATAGGCGCAGGAGGGCATCCCTCGTGCCTGAACCGGGTTCGCGCATGATGAAAGGCTCTTCGAGCAGCCGCTTGAGGGGGATGTTGGCCACGTTGACCAGCGAATGACTGCGGGCGGCCATCACGACCAGCGGGTTCGGAATCAGCGGATAGGCCTCGACTTCCAACCCCTGCGGCGGCTGCCCCAGGATGTACAGGTCGTCGCCGTGGTTGGCGATCCGCTCCAGCAGGCGCTCGCGGTTGGTGACCTTGAGCGACACCTCTACGCCCGGGTAAAGCCGACAGAACCGGCCTAGAAGATGCGGCGCAAGATACTTGGCGGAGGTGATAACGGCAAGGCGCAGGTAGCCACGCTTAAGCCCCTTGATGTCCGCGAGCTTCATCTCGAGGTTGGCCAATGCCCCGAGCACCTCCTGGCAGGCCGCATACACCTCGCGCCCGGTGTCGGTCAGCTGGATGCGTATCCCCACTTGCTCGAGCAGCGGCAGTCCGATCGTATCCGTGAGCTTCTTGAGCTGCATTGACACCGTCGGCTGCGCCAGAAACAGCTCCTCGGCCGCGCGCGTGAAGCTGCCGAGGCGAGCAACGGCTTCGAACACCTGCAGTTGCCGCAGCGTGGAATGGCGCGCGAGATAGCCCGCCGGCCTTGCGCGCGCCGCAGTTCCGACTGCCCGGCCCGGAGTCTGCCCTGACAATGATCCGACATCACTCACGGCACGGCATTCCGGTTCTGGGCTCCTTGGTCGCGGGCGTCGCCCGGATGACGGGTTGGAGCGGTGAGCGGGCATGGGAAGCCTTGGCAGACTGCTGCGACGAAGACCGGGGCAAGGAGGCCAAGCATTAAAGGAGTGGCAATTATACCTATGGAACTTCCAATCATTTCCTCCGCCGGGTTCTGTCGGCTAGCCGAGCGGACCGCCCGCGGGTTTGCGCGGCAGGATGGCGATGTCCGACACGATCGCCTTGAGCCGGTGGCCGCGGCGGATCATTTCATCTAAGTCTTCAAGGACGGACAGGAGACGCGCTTCTGAGAGGATGATGTAGATGAGGATGTTCGAGTCGCTATCGAGCATCCCCGACTGGATGCCAGAGGCGCCGGCCCCGCTCGCCTGTACCACCGTGTAGCCGCCTACGCCGCGCCGACGGGCGGCCTCGATGATCATCTTTTCGAGCTCGCGGGCGGCGATGATGGTAAGCAGTTTCTTGTATTCCAGCGGTCTTTTGTATTCTATGGGCTTCATGGTTCATTCTCGCAGCACCGTGTTGTAAGCGAAACGGCTTTTCTGACTTCCCTGCCTCTGCGAGAGGGGCGTTGGAGGAGCGGGCGACCGCCCGTTGGATTTTCCCCACCATCCTGCTCCGCACTTTCCCAAGCGGGGAAGAGCGTTAAAGTCGATTTTTGCATATCGATAGCCTAACTCCCTGCCACCACAGTGGCAAGGTAGTAATAGAGCGGTATGCCGAAAATGACGTTAAAGGGAAAAGTCACGCCGAGCGAGAGCGTGAGGTAGAGCGAAGGGTTGGCTTCAGGCACTGCCAAGCGCATGGCAGGAGGTACCGCGATGTAGGAGGCGCTCGCCGCCAGCACGGCCACCAAGGTCGTTCCGCCGACGCTGAAGCCGAGCGCCGCGTGGCCGACCAGCACCCCTATCAGTGCGCCGAACAGAGGCATGAGAATGCCGAAGGCCACCAGCAAAAGCCCCACGCGGCGGAAATCCTCGATACGGCGTGCCGCCTCCAGACCCATCTCTAGCAAGAACAAGCACAAAACGCCCATAAAGATCTCGTTCACGAAAGGTTTGATCGCTTCCAAAGCCTTGGGTGTCGCAATGGCGCCGATCAGCATGGATCCCACCAACAACACGACGCTGCCGTTCGTGAAAGCCTCGCGCAGGATCGCGCCCATATGATTACCGTTGGCGGCCACGCTTCCGTCGCTGAGCACGATACCCAGCCGGTGCCGGGACCAGCCCGCCAGCAGCAATCCGACGACGATGGCGGGGGATTCCATCACCGCAAGCATAATGACAGGATAACTCTCGTACTTGATACCGCTGCTTTCCAGGTACGCGATCGCTGTCAAAAACGTGCCGGCGCTCACTGAGCCGTAGTGCGCAGCGATGGCCGCGGCATTGAGCGCGTCGACTTTGCGCGTGGCGATCAGCACTGCGTAGCCGATGACCGGAAGCGTTAGCCCGAGCACGATCGCCCAGAGAACCGCGTTCAGCGCCGTCAAGAGATCCACGCGTACGAGCTCGTTTCCTCCGTGGATACCGATGGCCACGAGCAGGTAGACGGACAGCGCCTTGGCCAGGTCGGGTGGAAAACGCAAATCCGATCGGATCACTCTGGCAAAAAAGCCGAGCGCAAAGAACAAAATCGGTGGAATCAGAATGTTGGACAATCCGAACATGATGGCTCACCGCTATCATGAATCCCGTTAATCCTATGGCGCTGGCGTGGGGGGATGAAATAAATATTCGTGATTCATTAAATTTATTTTTATCTATAGGATGCCACGCGATAACCGATGCGGATCGGCAGTGTCGGCACTCCCGTAGTTAGCTCCCGCTCAGGCTGGGGGGGGCTGCACCGATCCTGGCCTTTGAACGCCGATTAACCGGCGCGAATTCTATAACCGTTAGCGCGACGCCATGGCCGGCGATCGCGGCGTCGGCGGGTGCGAAGGCGGTGCAGCGTCTGGAGTCGTAGCCGTCCGATGCGTCTTGATCCATAGATGGAAGTCTATGAATGAGATTGCAAAGATTTATTTTTCTATCTCGCGCGTCGTCACTATTCTGTTGCGAACGAGTAGGGCGGACGCCGCGCCTGGAAATACGCCCGAACGCGCATGGCACGGGTTGCGCCACTGGAATGGCGTTACGCGCGCACCTGCCTGCGAAGCAGGGCGACGTGGCGGTTTGACAATTGCAGGAGTCGATCCATGGCTGAAAAAACCTATCAAGCCGGTGTTAAAGAGTATCGCAAAGCCTACTGGACCCCGGATTACGTGCCGCTGGATACCGATCTGCTCGCTTGCTTCAAGGTGGTGGCCCAGCCGGGCGTCCCACCCGAGGAGGCCGCCGCGGCTGTCGCCGCCGAATCTTCGACCGGCACTTGGACTACGGTCTGGACCGACCTCTTGACCGACCTCGATTACTACAAGGGCCGGGCCTACAAGATCGAGCCGGTGCCGGGAGACCCCAGCGCGTTCTACGCATTCGTGGCCTATCCGATCGATCTGTTCGAGGAAGGATCGGTGGTCAACGTCTTGACTTCGCTCGTCGGCAACGTCTTCGGCTTCAAGGCTATCCGCAGTCTGCGCCTCGAAGACGTCCGTTTTCCCATCGCTTACGTCAAGACGTGCGGTGGGCCCCCCAACGGTATCCAGGTCGAGCGTGACCGGCTGAATAAGTACGGCCGTCCGCTCCTCGGCTGCACGATCAAACCGAAGCTCGGTCTATCGGCCAAAAACTATGGCCGTGCCGTCTACGAGTGCTTGCGCGGAGGGCTCGACTTCACCAAAGACGACGAGAACATCAACTCGCAGCCCTTCATGCGCTGGCGTCAGCGCTTCGAGTTCGTGATGGAGGCGGTGCAAAAGGCCGAAGCCGAGACCGGCGAGCGCAAGGGTCACTATTTGAACGTTACCGCCCCGACGCCCGAGGAGATGTACAAGCGCGCGGAATTCGCCAAGGAGCTGGGGGCGCCGATCATCATGCACGACTTCCTGACCGCAGGCTTCACGGCGAACACGGGACTCGCCAACTGGTGCCGCGAAAATGGAATGCTGCTTCACATCCACCGCGCGATGCACGCCGTAATCGACCGTAATCCGCATCACGGGATTCACTTCCGAGTGCTTGCGAAATGTCTGCGGCTCTCCGGCGGTGACCACCTGCATGCGGGTACCGTAGTGGGCAAGCTCGAGGGCGACCGCCAGGCTACGCTTGGCTGGATCGACATCATGCGCGAGTCTTTCATTCCAGAAGACCGGCGCCGCGGGATATTCTTCGATCAGGACTGGGGTTCCATGCCGGGGGTCATGCCGGTGGCTTCGGGCGGCATTCATGTCTGGCATATGCCAGCGCTCGTCAGCATCTTCGGCGATGACGCCGTGCTTCAGTTCGGCGGAGGCACGCTCGGCCATCCATGGGGCAACGCCGCTGGCGCACATGCTAACCGCGTGGCTCTGGAGGCATGCGTCGAGGCCCGCAACCAAGGACGGCAGGTCGAGCGCGAAGGCAAGGAAATCCTCACCGAGGCGGCGCAGGCGAGCCCCGAGCTCAAGATGGCGATGGAAACCTGGAAAGAAATCAAATTCGAATTCGACGTCGTGGACAAGCTCGATGCGGCCGCGTAAATGCGCGACGGGTCGTTCGTAACTATCGAGACGAGGTGAGAGCGTATGCCTGAGATTCAACCGTACAAACCGACCGAGCGCAGGGGCGAGACCTTCTCCTACTTACCCCCCATGACGCCGGACAAGATCCGCAAGCAGATCCAGTACCTTGTCAACCAGGGCTGGAATCCGGCGATCGAGCATACGGAGCCCGAGAAGGCGTTTTCGCACTACTGGTACCTCTGGAAGCTGCCGTTTTTCGGCGAAACGTCGGTGGAGCGCATCATGGCCGAGCTCGAGTCCTGCCACCGCGCCAACCCGGGGCATCTGGTGCGCCTGATCGGCTACGACAACTACACCCAGAGTCAGGGGATGGCGTTCATCGTGTATCGTGGCGGCCGCTGAATGCACGCGCCGCACCTGAGGCTGCAAATCAGAGGGTGAAGACATGCAGCAAACGATGACAGCGACGATGGCGGCGACTGGCGAGCTCACCGGGCGCGATGCCTCGCGCGCCCGCCGCGCGGCGCTTGCCCAAGGCAAGACGGCGTTGCCACCGCCGCGGGAGCGCATCCGCACCGGAGAGCGTGCTGCGGCGATCCTGCCGGCGCATGGGCTGCCGCACGCTCCGGAGACGGTGACCACCGCGCCGAGCACGCCCCGGGTCGAATACTCTGCCGTATCCACTGCAGGCCCCGGCTCGACGCGGAGCGAGGCACTCACCGGCCGCGCGCTGTCCATCGCACGCCGCCAAAGCCTGAGCCGTGGCAAGGAAGGACTGAAGCAGTGGCAATCCATGGTCGGCGCTGTTGCCGTGCCGGTCGAAAACAGGCCCGTCGCCGAACCAGCGAGCGCGCTCTGCACTGACGGCTCCTGTCGCGATATTGCGCGTGCACTGCGCGCCGAGCGCGCCAGGAACGGCCGAGGCAACGCGCCCCCGGCGCGCCCAAGCGGACGGCCGCGCAGCCGGGAGCCGATCAAGTATCCTCCCAAGGTGGCGGATACGACGACCTATGGCCAACAGCGTGTCACCGGCATCCGCATCGGCCGCGGCGTCAACGTGACCGGAGACGAGCCTGGCGCAGCGCTGCCGGTGACCGGTACGCAGTATATCGGCACCGAGACGGGCTACACTCCGCGCACGGGCGGCGTGAAAGTCGGCGCCGCGCGCACTGCTGGCGGCCTGGTGGTGACCGGCACCCAGGTTCGCAGTCAGGTGAAGATCACGGGAGACGAGTCGAACCCGGCGATTCGCATCACGGGCGAAGCAGACCAGGAGCTAGCGGACGATCTGATCCAGCGCCCGGAGCAAGGCGCGTACGTCGCCGCGCAGTTCCAGCGCATGCACGACCCGCACGGTCATTCGGTATTCGGCACCAACCTAGGACGCTCGATTAAGACCATCGGCTCGCGCGAACGCGTGCGCGAACGGGCGATCGAACTGACCGAAGGCGGTAACGCCATTTCCGGCACAGCGGTCGGCCGCAGCATCCGGGTCACGGGCAACGAACCCGGCTCCTGCCGACATATCACCGGCGATCAATACCTGATGCCGGCGGAAAGGCAATCGCTGTGCGAAGCCACGCCTGCCAGTGGGATGTCGAGGTCGGGCATGGACGGTGCCAGGGATGACGAACGTCCCGACCCGGTGACCGGAGCCAAGGTGACTGTCTCGGAGACCTGGCGCCGGCAGCGCGTGACTGGGGTCGAGGTCGAGCACAACCCCCGTGTGACGGGCGACGAGCCTGGCGCTTGCGCGCCGGTCACCGGCACGCCGTACGTCGGCCCGGGTCAATATGAGGTGTACTGCGAGCTGAGCGACATTGAAGCCGCGGCGCGCCGTATCGATGCGGCCTACGCGACTGGTCATCGCGTGACGGGCGATAAACCGGAGCACACGGAGAAGGTTACCGGCACCGGCCGCGGCGCCAAGCGCGCTCTCACCGGCACACCGTACTATCAGCTCGATGTGGAGGACGATGAACAGGGCAACGTCATCGAACGCATCGATGCCCGCTTCAGCGTCCGCTCCCCGCAGCGCGAGGCGCAACTGCGCGCGAGCGTGGCCGTCGCTAAGATGAAGACCGACACGCCGCGCATTACCGGCTCGTTCTCGCTCGGCGAGGGCAAGATCACGGGCAATCAGGAGTTCCATTTCCGGACCCGTGGCTACGGTGCCGGCAGCGGTGCGGGGGAGGAGAAAAGACCGCGCATCACGGGCGAGGGCAAGAGCGAAGGGTTCCCGATCACCGGAGACGCCTGGCGGACGAACCCCCGCGTCACGGGCACCGAGGGCTACATTGCCGCCGAGCGCAACCCAAGCGAACGCGCTGGCAAGCCTCACGCGTTCGCAAGCGCAGGAATCTTCAAGGGCAAGGCCCGGCACGAGCCGTCCAGGGTTCTGGTCACTGGCATGGTCGGCCAGTCGCCCAAGGCGTCTGCCCGGGTCACGCTGTCGGGCGGTGCTCAGGGATGAACGGGACAGGCGTTGCGTTTTTAGGGTATCGGTAGCGTCTTTTTTTCACTGAGCGTTAGGAGTTGAAACCATGGCAACAGAGCGGTCAGAGAAGATGGGCATTGCGTTGGGGATGATTGAGACGCGGGGACTGGTGCCGGCGATTGAGGCGGCGGACGCCATGACCAAGGCCTCTGAGGTGCGTTTGATTGCGCGGCAGTTTGTCGGTGGAGGTTATGTGACGGTGATGGTGCGCGGCGAGACGGGTGCGGTCAACGCGGCGGTGCGTGCGGGTGCGGATGCCTGCGAGCGCGTGGGTGACGGGCTGGCGGCGGCGCACATCATCGCCCGCCCCCATCCAGAAGTGGAGCATATTCTGCCCGAGAAGCCCATGTTGTGAAGCCGGCACGAGCGCTTCATGGGCTCGAGGGCAAGGCACGTCCGGCGGCTGCGCGAAGCGTTCGGTGGCGCGATCGGTCACGGCACGCTGCCACGCGCCGTGACCGATCCGTACTATGCCCTGTTCGGCAGAGCGCCGGTGCTGCGGTTCGCTGCGCAGTCGCCGGGCATGGGCGCGCATCCGCTGCACGACGCGACCCACAACCGCTGCTTGCTCGAGCGCGAAGCCGAGATTGTCGCCGCGTTCGAAGCGATCGAACCCGCGCTCAAGGAGATCGCGGCCATGCAGTGGCAGGATGGTTTTGCCGAGCGCGCCCAATCGTTGGCCCTGCAGCGGCTCGGGTTTACGTTGCCGCAAGCGTGGCTCGTGGCGAGTTGGACAGCGCCGCTCGACATGCGCCGCCTCTATGCCTATGCGGTCTTTTGCACCTTCAGGACGCTGGCGGAACGGAACTTCGACCGCAGTCTGGCGAATCATAACGAGGGCGAGCCGGCCGATGCGCTCATCCGCAGATGGGGCTTTCATGCGATCGATATCACGCCGTGCGCGGACGGGCGCCTGAGCGGGGTCGTGGACTACATTCTACGCGTGCCGCCAGCCGTCGTGGTGCACCGCAAGTCGTACGCCGGCAGCATGTTCGACATCGAGGAAAGCATGCGCCATTGGGCGGAAGTCGAGCTGCGCCGTCACCGCGAGGGGGTGCCCAACCGGGCCGACGAGCCAACGCGCTATCTCAAAATCGGCGTGTACCACACCAGCGGCTCGGATCCGAACCACGAGGGTTGCGCCGCACACGGCAGCGACGAGCGCAGGGCCGCGGGCGCGCTGCTCGAACGGCTCGATGCTTTCCGCAAGGCGATCGAGAACAGCTTTTGCTGCGGAGCCTCGGTGGCCACGCTGCTCGTCGGCGTGGATACCGATACCGACGCGATACGCGTTCACGTTCCGGATGCCGAAGATCGGATGAGCCTTGAACGCTATGTGGACAACGCCCGGCTCTACGAAGCGACGCGCGCGCTGGAGCGCGAGGCGGCGAAGGAGGCGATCCGCCTGGCGGTCGCGGAGTGCGCCGGCGTACCCTCCGATGATGCCGCGACAGAGGGCATGCGTTGGTTTTGCGCGTATCTGCTCAAAAACAACATGGCGCAGATCGAGTACGTGCGCGCTTATCACAACGGGCGCTATACCGATCTGGGGCATACCGAGCGCTTCATTACGGTCGGCGACAGCTTCGACGACGTGCAGATGCGCAACCTCGCCTATCAGGCGCAGATGGACACTGTCGAAGAGGGCGCTTCGGACCTGGACATCGGGATCAAAATCTTCACGAAATTGAACGTGGCGCGCGGGCTGCCGATCCCGGTGATCGTCCATTTCCGCTACGACGCGAAGGTGCCCGGATCCCGCGAGCGCGCGGTCAAGCGTGGCCAGCGCCTGGAAGCCGCGATCCGAGAACGCTATGCGCAACTGGTACGCGAGGGATTGCTCTACACCTTCGTGACGGTCAAGGATAGTGCCGTGGCGAGCCGCCTCGAGGACGTGGGCGGGCCGAACGGTGCAGCGGAAGATCATTGCGCCTGTGGCTGCGACAGCATGGAGGCGAGGTCATGAAAATTTGCAGAGTGGAAAAGACGCTGGTGGCAACCAGCCGCATCGGCGGGCTTGAGAACCGGAGGCTCCTGGTGGTGAAGGAGCGCGGCGGCGGCAAGCAGGTCGCGGTCGACCCAGTGGGCTGCAAGCCCGGCGATTGGGTGATTTGCGTCGGGAGCTCAGCGGCGCGCGATGCTGCGGGCAGCAAAGACTACCCCAGCGATTTCACCATCGTCGGCATTATCGACTACTGGGAAGAGACTGAGGAAGGAAACAATTAGCCATGGAGATTCAGCGCGTCGTCCGTGACCTGGTCACGACCAAGCGCCTGGGCACGCTGTACGCCAAGTCCTTACGGGTGGTGGAAGATTACAAAGGGAACTTAAGCGTGGCGCTCGATCCGATCGGCTGCAAGCCTGGCGATTGGGTGATCACGATCGGAATCTCGGCGGCACGCTACGCCGCAGGTAACCCAAACATTACGACCGATCTCACAATCGGCGGGATCATCGATCACTGGAGCGAAGAGGAATGGCGCTCCTGAGGCTGCGGCCTTGCAGGTTGCGCTGGGAGCTCACGGAGCACGGATCTTGATTTCATTTCGATCTTCGACGGAGACATCAGCATGGCAACAGAGCGGTCAGAGAAGATGGGCATTGCGTTGGGGATGATTGAGACGCGGGGACTGGTGCCGGCGATTGAGGCGGCGGACGCCATGACCAAGGCCTCTGAGGTGCGTTTGATTGCGCGGCAGTTTGTCGGTGGAGGTTATGTGACGGTGATGGTGCGCGGCGAGACGGGTGCGGTCAACGCGGCGGTGCGTGCGGGTGCGGATGCCTGCGAGCGCGTGGGTGACGGGCTGGCGGCGGCGCACATCATCGCCCGCCCCCATCCAGAAGTGGAGCAGATTCTACCGACGCGTCCCACGGACAGCGGCGGCGGGCGTGACAGCGACATCACCAAGACCCAGAGCTGACGCTTTGGCGAGGGCGCGTCGCGCGGCCAGGATCGCCTTGAGGATAGGACGCGGCGGCATACGGCGATGATTGGTGGGAAGTCAGCCAAGTGAAGGGTCACCCGCGAGTGATCGGCTACCTGCAGCGGGCGGTGATCCATGAGTTCAGCGCCGCTCAGCAGTACGTGCTGCAGGCGGCGCAAGCCGAGAGCTGGGGCATGCAGCAACTGGCCGCAGAGTTGCGCCAGGACGTGAAGGAGGAGCTCTGCCACGCGGAGACGTTTATCCGGCGATTGCTGGCGCTGGGCGTGACACCGCGCGCTGGCGAGCTGCGCGCTCCGGGCGTCGGGCGCAGCCACGAGGAAATGCTGCGCCTCGGGCTCGCCACCGAGGCTGAAGCCATCCGTCTTTACGGTGAGGCGCGCTGGTTTTGCGAGCGCATTGGAGACGACGAGAATCGCCAGGTCTTCGCCCGCATCCTAGAGGACGAAGAGGATCATTACCAAGAGCTCGAACGCCAGCTCACGGCGCTTGGCGTCAAGCGGGCATAGGGCGATCCTGCTGAAATCTGTGAAACGGAGGCGAACACCGTGCCTGAAGACATGAACCTGCCGGAGGGTTGGACGCGCAATGACCGCCCGCCCTACCTGTTTCGCCGTTTCCAATTCAGCGGCTACCGCGAAACGCGGGCATTCCTGGACCGCCTCGCGGCGCTGTCCGAGGAGATGGGCTACTATCCGGATATCAGCTTCGGAACGACCTACGCCAACGTCACGGTTCACGCCCGCAATGGCGCGGCGATAGGAACCCAGGACCTGGCCTTCGCGCGGCGGGCAAGCGAGCTCGCGGGGTCTAGCAGCGAGGGATGAGAGGAAAAAAGTGTTTGCGATGGTCGCTTTGTGTTCGGCAGCAGCGTGCCGGCGGACGAGATTAGAAGCCGTCCTCGAGGAGGTGTCGAACGTATGACGAAAAAAGGCATTGCCGGCCAAGGAGCCGAAGACGTGCACCAGGCCAAGCGTCCGCAGGCGCCTACGGCGGAGGAGGCCGGACCGAAGCCGGGATCGACGTCAGCGTACCGCTTCGCCCGTCAATCAGACCAGTCTCCGCCGCCGAGCCTCGACCAACCTTGGGACAACTTGCATCCGGAGCGAATCTGGCCCGACTAACGCTCTACGTTCGCGCGCGACGGGGGCAAGGAACAACCTTGCCGCATACCAGGCCCTGCAGATCGAGTGACCGCAAGCTGCGAGGCCACGCCGCCAAGGGGACGGAGGATGAAGAATGCGACGCTGAGACAGCTTACTATTTTCGAGACGGTTGCCAGGCAGCTGAATTTTACGCGTGCAGCCAAAGAGCTCGGCGTGACGCAGGCGGCGGTTTCGATCCAGATCAAACAGCTTGAGGAAAATCTCGGCATTGCGCTTTTCGAGCAACTCGGCAAACGCATCTATCTGACCGAGGCAGGCCAGGAACTGTATCGCTATTGTCGGCACATCAATTTGCAGCTCGCCGAAGCCGAGACCGTGCTGGATAGACTCAAGGAATCCAAAGGCGGCCAGCTTAAGCTCGCGATCGGCGGAGCAGCCAAGTACTTCGTGCCGATACTGCTCGCCGCTTTCCGACGCCGTTGGGAGGGCTTTTCCGTCACCTTGAACGTGGCCAGCCGGGAAATGCTGTTGGCCCAGCTTGCGGATAATGCTTGCGACATGGCGATCATGAGCGTGCCTCCGGAGGGGGACGATCTCGTCGCCGAGCCGTTCTTGGAGGATCCACTGGTGCCGATCGCGCCGCCGGATCACCCCTTGTCGCGGGAGCGCGCGGTGCCCTTGTCCAGACTGGTGCAGGAGCCTTTCCTGACGTACGAACAGGGTTCGGAGACGCGCGAGGCGATCGAGCATTTCTTCGCGCGGCAAGGGATCGCGGTTTCGGCCAGCATGGCAGTCAACAGCAACGAGGCCATCAAGCGCGGCGTGCAGGCCGGGCTCGGCTTGGCAATCGTCCCCATCCACAGCGTCACTTTGGAGATCGAGGTCGGGCGGCTGATTGTGCTCGATGTCGTCTCCATGCCCTTGCACCGCTCCTGGTACCTGATCCACCGGCAGGGCAAGCGCTTTTCGCTTGTCGCCGAGGCTTTCAAGGAATTTGTCCTGCAGGAGGCCAGAGGCTGTGTTTTGGCTTCGCCGGGCAAGGGTGGACAGTCCGTTGCCCTGCAAGTTGAGGAGGCGAGGGCGGACCTCGCTGAGCGAGGAATGCCCTCGTGCCGCTGGTCGATATGAAGGAGTTGCTTCCGCAGACCAGCCGCGATAGCGATGCCGTCCGCACCTTTGGCCGGCTGAGCGCCGACTTGGAGGCGGTCAAGGGGCTGGCATTGTCCGGCCCATGAGCGCCGCCGCACGCCTGCCCGTCATCGACGTTGCCGTCGCCGTCGTGCAACGCAGCGACGGTCGCGTGCTGCTCGCCGAGCGGCCGCGCGGCAAAGTCTCGGCCGGCTACTGGGAGCTTCCGGGCGGCAAGTTCGACGCGGGCGAACGGGCGGAGCAGGCGCTCGCGCGTGAGCTGCGCGAGGAACTCGGGGTGGAGCTTGACGCTGCCTACCCGTGGCTGACCTACGAGCACGCCTATCCGGACAAGCGCGTGCGGCTGCATTTCTTCCGGGTGCTCGGCTGGCACGGCACGCCGCACGGGCGCGAGGGGCAACGGATATCCTGGGAGGACCCGCAAGCTCCGAGCGTCGGACCGCTGCTGCCGGCGAACGAAAAGTTGCTGAAAGCCCTGCGCCTGCCGCCAGTGTACGCCATCACGAACGCCGGCAAGTACGGCGTGGCCGAGTTCATGGCGCGCCTTGAGCAGGCGCTCGAGGGGGGGCTGCGCCTGATCCAGGTGCGCGAGACCGGCATAGCGCCCGAGCAGCTCGCCCAGTTCGCACGCCGCGTGGTGACGGTGGCCCGTCGGTACGGCGCCAGGGTGCTTGTCAATGGCGACGAAACGCTTGCCCGCAAAGTGGGCGCCGATGGCGTGCACCTGCAGGCGGACCGACTCATGCGCCTGTCCGTGCCACCCGGCACCCGGCTGTGGGCCGCTTCGTGCCACGATGCGCGGCAACTTGCTCGAGCGGCGGCGCTCGGCGCCGATTTCGTGACGTTGTCACCGGTGCTGCCCACGGCGACCCACCCGGAAGAACCGGGGCTGGGCTGGACAAAGTTCACTCGCCTGGTGCACGGGTACCCGCTGCCGGTTTACGCGCTCGGCGGCATGCGACTCGAACTGCTGGAGACCGCCATGCGTCACGGCGCGCACGGGATAGCGCTTTTGAGCGGGATCTGGGACCGCGTGGGCGCCCCTCGCGCCGAGGTGCGGGACTCTTGAGGAGCGGAGATCAAGGGCGGATGGCGGCGTCTATGGCGTGGAAGTTCCTGGCTTTGCGATGCGCGACACCGTGCTCGGCCATGCCTTGCCGTACCAGGCAGATGGTGCGCAACCCGGCGCGGCGCGCGGCATCGAGCTCGCGCTTGGCGTCGGAGAGGAACAGGATGGCGTGGGGAGGTTCGCCGATGACGCGGGCGATGGTTCGATAGGAATCCGGCTCGGTCTTGGGCCCGGTCGTGGTGTCGAAGAAGCCGGAGAAAAGCGGCGTGAGGTCGCCGTACGGCGTGTGAGCGAAGATGAGCTGCTGGGCCTTGATCGAGCCGGAGGAGAAGACGTACAGGTGAATGCCGTTCGCCTTCCAGGCCTTGAGTTGCGGTGCCACGTCCGCATAGAGATGAGCGCGCAACTCGCCGCTGGCGAAACCACGCTCCCAGACCAGCCCCTGCAGCGTCTTGAGGGGAGTGATCTTTCGATCTTCGTCCATCCAGGCGAGGAGCTGCGCGATGGCCTCGTCGACGGAGAGCGCCTTGCCCACGATGCGCCCGATCTCGGCGAGCTGGCGTTGTACCTCCGGATCCCGGGCGTGGGCGCGCACGAATTCGGGCAAGTGCTTTTGCGCGTAGGGATAGAGTGCTTCGGTCACGAAGGAAAAGGCCGAAGTCGTGCCTTCGATGTCGGTGACAACAGCCTTGATCATCGGTTTCGAGGTCGTTCGCGAACGGATGGTCCACCGGTCTCGGCAGGCCAAGCGCCTTCCATTGTACTGATCGCGCCTTCCTTCGGCCAGGGTGGGAAGCGATCTCCTCGGCGAGGACGCTGCGCCGGTCTCCCTTTATGCCTTACGCCCGGCCGCCCGCCCATGCGTCTGTACGATCGAGGTTCCGCAAGGCGGGCCGCATCGTCCGGCCGTGGCACCCGGCGCCGGGCTGCGACAATGACATGAAAGTATGCCTGTGCTCTTGACGCTGTTTCCTTTTTTGAGATGGTTTCCTTTGACGCGCGAGACGCTGCGCGCCGACCTGGCCGCTGGCGTCACGGTGGCTCTGGTGCTGGTGCCGCAGTCCATGGCCTACGCTCAGCTCGCCGGGCTGCCCGTGATCTATGGCTTGTACGCCTCCTTCGTGCCCGTCGTGATGGCTTCCCTCTGGGGCTCGAGCAACCAGCTGCATACTGGCCCGACCGCCATGCTTTCGCTGATGTCCGCCGCGGCGTTGATTCCGTTGGCCAGCCCCGGCAGCCCGACATTTATCGAGCTATCCATCCTGTTGGCGCTGATGGTGGGGGTGCTGCGTGTGGCGCTCGGCTTGGCCCGTCTTGGGGTCCTAGTCAATCTCGTCTCGAGCCCGGTGCTGGTGGGCTTCACCAACGCGGCCGCGCTCATCATCGGCTTGTCCCAACTCAACAAGCTCATCGGTGTTCCTTTTCCGCGCAGCGATTCCTACCTGTCCGACCTCTGGGCGGTAGTGATGCAGCTGCCCCAGACCCACCTGCCCACACTGCTGTTCGCCCTCGGCGCCTTCGTGCTCATCCGGGGACTCGAGCGGCTTGTCCCGCGGTTACCAGCGGTGCTGCTGGCCGTGGTCGCGTGTACCGCTGTCAGCGCCGCAACCGATTACGAGCAGCGGCTCGAGGTGCCACTTGAGGCCGTGGCTGACCCGGAGGCGGCGCGGCGGATCAAGACCTACCTCGAGACCACGGCGGGGCTCGAGTCGCTTGCGGCCGCTGTCGCCCGCAAGGGTGCGGAGCTGCGCGCCCTGCAGGCGCAGCAGGAGAGCGCGGAACGCGAGGCACGCATCGCGCTGCTCAGCGGGGAGATCGAAGCGCTGCGCGCGCAGGCCGAATACCTCAAGCAGCGCAACAATCGCCACCGAGTCCAGCTGCACGCCATGGTCATGAACCGCTCCCAAGACACCGGTGGCGCGGCGTTGTTCTACCGCGAAGGACATCTTCCTCCCGGCGTCGTGTCCGACGGGCGACGCTGGCGCTTTTCCGGAACGAAGGAGGGGCGGATCGTTTTTTCTGCGGGCGGGACAGTGGTCGGCAGAGTCCCGTCGGGCCTACCCGCCTTCCAGATGCCCGAGATTCACTGGGATGCGCTGCTTACCCTTATGCCCGCGGCGTTCGTGATGGCGCTGATCGGGTTCATGGAAGCGACCTCGATTTCCAAGGCGATCGCCGCCAGGACCGGGCAGCGCGTGGACGTTAACCAGGAGCTGATCGGCCAGGGGCTGGCGAATATCGTCGGCAGCTTTTTCAGCGCCTACACCGTTAGCGGCTCGTTCTCGCGCTCGGCGTTGGCCGCGCGGGCCGGCGCCCGTAGCGGGCTATTCGCGATCATCAGCGCGCTGGCCGTTGTGGCGGTGCTGCTGTGGCTGACGCCATTCGTCTATCACCTGCCTGAGGCGGTGCTGGCCGTGATCGTGATGCTGGCGGTATTTGGCCTGATCCGGGTGAAGCCTTTGGTGCATGCCTGGCGGGTGGAGCGCGGCGACGCCGTGATCGGCCTGGTGGCTTTCGCGGCCACGTTGGCGATGGCCCCCGCCATCGCCAACGGAATCCTGGTCGGCATCGTCCTTACTGTGCTCGCCTATCTTGTCAAGATCATGAAGCCGCGCGCGGAGATCCTGGGGCGCCGGCCGGACGGCGTGCTCGCGGGCATCGAAGCCCACGGTCTGAAGCCGGTAAGCGAGTGCGTGGTGCCGATCCGCTTCGACGGATCGCTGGTGTTCGCCAGCGTGGCTTATTTCGAGGACATTGTGCTGGAAGCCCGCGCCCGCTTCCCCAAGGCCCATACCATTCTGATCATCGGCAGCGGCATCAACCGGATCGACGCCTCCGGCGAGGAGAAAATCCGCGAGCTGGCGCAGAGTCTGCGGCAAGGGGGCGTGAGCCTTGCATTCAGCAGCCTCAAGAAGCAGGTGCGCGAGGTGTTCGAGGCCGGCGGTCTGATTGCCTTGCTGGGCAAGGAAAACATATTCGATACCAAGGAGCAGGCCATGCAGACGTTGCTGGCCCGGGCTGGGTGAGGGTGATCTTGCCAACTCACGACACTCGTGCTCGTTTTTTCGCCTGGACCATCGCTGCCCAAGTCCACCTTTTCCAGCCTGACCCGGATGAGGGAGGCGCCGTACTATGGAAAAGGACTCTCTGCGAACAACTCCTGCTTTGCCGCCTGGCTGACGGCCACCACGGCGGGATGCGTGAGTCGGCGCTCAACCGAGATGGCATAGTACCTGACGGCGACTTCCTCAGCTCGGCCGACGACTTCGACGCCGTACTGGTGCTGGACTTCCCCGGCGATCACCTCGGGTGCGGGGAAAACGCCGGCACCCGCCTGCCCGAATGCTTTCATCAAGGCCGTGTCGTCGAACTCCCCGACGATGCGCGGCTGGATCCCGCGTTCGCTGAACCAGCGCCCCAGGGGTCCCCGCACCGCCGCGCTGCCGCCCGGGATCAGCAAGGGCGCTGCGTTCAGGGACCGCGGAAAATCCCCACGATAGCGCGCCGCCAGCTCCGGCACCGCATAGAAAGCGAGGGCGCAGCGTCCCAACGCGTGACTATAGCCTTTCACCCCCAACTCGGAAGGCAATGACCGATCGGCGATCACCAGGTCGAGCTTGTGAATGGCCAGCTCAGCGAAAAGCCGCTCCAGCTTGTCTTCGTGACAGATGAGGCGCACAGGTTCGGCGAGCGTCATTGCCGGCGCGAGCAGCCGGTAGGCGATGGATTTGGGAATCACGTCCGCCACGCCAACGCGAAACGGCAGTTCGCCGCTTCCGGAACGGTTGCGCAGCAACTCCTCCAGCTCGTTGCCAATTTGAAAGATCTCGTCGGCGTGGGACAGGGCCAGCTGCCCCGCCGCAGTGAGCTCGAGGCGCCTGCCGGCGCGCCGGAACAGGTCGGTTCCCAGGGCGCGTTCGAGCTCGCCGATCTGGCCGCTGAGGGTCTGGGAGGTGAGGTGCAGCCGCTCGGCGGCGCGCGGGAGGCCGGCAGGCCGGCCTCCCGTCACGTGAAGCTCGGCGGGACGGGGAATCGGGCATCGACCAGCCCCTGGTTCGCCGCCTGCAGTCCGCCGATCGCGGCGATGCCATGGTCGATGAAGTTGGCGGGATCGACCGGGCTGGTATGGGCGGTGTCCTCCAGGCCGGTGCGCTGCCGGAAGCTGCGCTCGCTGCCCGCGTTCATCAAGTCATTGGGGATCGGCGGGTCGTTGTGGAACGTCGGATGAATGTCCGCCCACAACAGGCTATGGACGATCTCGTGGGCCATGGTCTCGCCGATCAAGCGGCCGAACACCTTGATGGCGAACTGCGTCAGCGCGGGATCGCTGGCGGTCCGGCTGGCGAGCTCGATGGCGAGGGCCTGGGTCTCCGTATCCACCTCGATCGCAAACGGGCCGGACGGCCCGGATTCGTCGAAGGCACCTGGGAAGATGTCGATGGTCTCGTTGAATACCGACGCACCGCCGTTACCGGCGGCGCCGGGATTGGTTCGGCCGTAGAGGAGCGTTCCCGGCGGCGATTCGCCGCGGATGGTAAGGGCGGTCACATGGGCGGCGGGGATATGGCCGGGCAGAGTTTCCGAAAACGGCGCCATCAACCAGATGGTGCGGACGTTGCAGGTGCGCAGGAGATGGTCGCACACCGCTTTCGCCTCCCGCAGGATCTCGCTCTTCACATGCAGCAGGCTCCAGCCCGTCAGCACCGCGTAGAAGGCGGCCGCCTCGTCGTTGACGGTGACGAACTGGGGAACGCTCAGGCGCATTTTTACGCTGGCCAGCGGGCTGCCGCCGCTCTCGTGAACGATGAAGTCCAGCTCGGTGAGACCGGGCTTGACCCCGCGCACCAGGGTCTGGGCGCTGTTGGGGGCATCGATGGTAAGGGTGGTCGGATCGGGCCGGGACCAGCGGAACGTGGCGCCGGCGGGGGCGTTGCGCACTTCCGCCCGTAGGGTGGTCACGCCAGACTTGTCCTGCCTCGACGGGAAGAAGGCGCGGGCGTCCGGCGAATTGATCGCCGGCGGCAGGATGATGACGGGACGAGCGGGGCGATCCTCTGCCGCCGGCTCTGGCCGGGCATCGATGTCCACCGTGTCTCCGCCGGGACGTTGCACTCGCACGGCGGCCTGGTTCGCCCCGGCAGTGTTGGTCAGGCTCTCCACCTGGCCGGTGGTCATGGGCTCGGCGGGCGTCTGGGTCCCGCCGCCGATCATGCTGCGCAGCGCGGCCTCGGTGAGCTGGGCCCGCTGCTGATCGTTGATCGCGCCGGCCGCATGCTGCTCGTTGATCTTGTCGAGTGCCTTGTCGATGTCCTTGTTCATGTTCGCCTGCAGGGCCAGATCCGCGGCCTTGCCGCCGAAAAACTGGGCGGTGCCGAGCGCGGCCTGGAGCGCCGCCAGGGCGTTGCGCTGGTTCTCGGTGAGGCCGGTCACGTCGCGGAACAGGTTCGGATTGGACAGCAGCTGCAGCAGGGTGCCGAAACCTTGCGGTTCCGGCGCAGCGGGCACATTCTGGAACGCCACGATCGGGGCCGGGAATTCCTTGGCGGTGAGGTCCGGCGGCACCGCCCGCCGCGTCTCGGTGCTGACGGGCTGGATGGGCGTAGGCTCGCCCGGGCAGGGCGACTCCTCCCAGCGCCAGAAGCGGGATTCGTCCTTCTTCTCGCAGGAATTGCACGCGCCCATGACGGATTCCGCGAACACGCCCTTGGTGGGCACAGCGATGCGCAGGGGCGGGATCGGTGTCGCGGGCTGGTAGTGGCCCAGCAGGTCGATCGGATTGTCCACGTCCTGCTTGAACGTGGGATCGAGGTGGAATCCTCGCGCCACCGGCATCACCAGGCAGTTGCCGATGATGCCGATCAGGCGGTTCTCTACCACCGAGGCGACGCTGCGGCCGCCGCTGTTGGGGGCGATGAAGCCGTCCAGCAGCATGTAGCGGCGCTGCGGGTCCACGCTCCACCAGATGGCGCGGTGGTAGTACTCCAGGTGGTCGTTCAGGTGCTTGAGCAGCGAATTAGCGTATTCCTTGTCCTCCTCCCGCGGACGCCGCAGCTCTGGTCGCGCCAGGGGGCAGAAAATAAGCACGCCGTCGGTGCCGGAGAGGTCGTTGAGGATGCGCGACTGGTTGAAAAGGTCGTGGGCGATGTGGCGGGTGCGGTAGCCCATCTGGCCGGAATGCACGATGACCTTCGACCCGGTGGGCAAGAGGGTGTCGATGTTGCGGGGTCCCGCCTTGGTGTCGACGGTGGTGTCGACCTTGATGAACTTGATGCGATCCCGCCGCAGCGGCGGCAGAGAGGCGTTCAAGCGTAGCGACACGTAAAGCGGCTGATCGTTGCGGAAGTCGGACACCAGAGTGGCGTCAATCGGCAGCAGAGTCTGATGATCGTCGTGGTCGATCGCGTACAGGCGCAGCCCGTTGCTGATCTCTTCGGCGATGCGCGGCCCGAGCACCTCGGCAAAGATACGGTCGCGCTGTTGCTGGCCTTCGAGGTAACTCTTCCACCACTCCTGGGGAGTGATGCCCAGCCAGGCGAGGGGCTGCCAGGAAGCCTCCAGGAAGCTACCGTCGTTGTTGTCACGCGGGCGCTGGATCCGGAACTGGATCCTCAGCCAGCCGTCGAGGTAGATCAGGTCTTCCTCGGCGTAGCTGCCCACCGGCATGTCGCTGCCGACGTAGTTGTCGGCGATCCGCTGCAGCGCGTCGAAGCCGCGTGCCAGGCGGCGATCGCGCAAATACCGGGACAAAGGCTCGCGCCAGCGCCGCGCCTTGGCCGAGTCGAAGCGCGACATGAGCAGCGGCACCAGCAGGCACTCCTGCACGTCCACCAGCTTGTTGCGCACCAGGAAGTGCCGCAGCACCTCGAAGTACTCGATGGTGATGGCGTGGCAGTGGTTGTGGTTGGCCACCACCTCCGTCTGCACGCGCATGGTTTCCCCTTGGCGTACCGTCTGGATCACGGTGGAGCGCTGGCTGCGCACCGCGGTGGCGGCTTGCGATACGCGATCCCGGAGCTGCTGCAGCGAGCTGGCGGCGGTGGTGCGCGAGGCGTTTTGCCATGCCGACGAGCTGGCGCCGCTCGTGCCGCCGCCGATGCCCAACAGGCCGCCCACCGGTCCGATAATGGCGCCGATGCCCAACCCGCCCCCGAAGCTGCTGGCGCTGGCCTCGGAGCCGCCGGACAAGCTTTCCCGCACCATGGCGTTGGCCATTTCCGAAATATCCCGATCGCGGGAAAGCTGCGCGCTCAGAAACTCCTGTTCTTCCAGGGATTCGCGCCGGGCCGCCGTCTCGCGCCGATCCCAGTCGATCACCGCGATCTGCTTCTTCTGGCACGGCGCCAGCGGCAGGCTGTAGAGCAGATCGCCGAGGGAATAGCCGTCCGCCACCCACTCCTGCTTGAAGTGCAGGATGTGGCCGTGGGCAACGGTGCACGCCTGGTAGAACGTCGGCTCGTCGTCCCAGTCCACCGGGTTCGCGCAGTGGAGCTCGCCCCGCGCCGGCTGAAACCGGCGCAACACGTCCAGGAGCCGGACGAGGTCGTTCTTGCGGGTCACGAGCTCGGCCTGGGCGAGGCGCATCAGGGAAAAGCCGTCCGGGTCGCGGATCAGCGTCTTCGCCACATCCGCCTCGATGCGGATCTCCTCCGCGGGAAGAGCAGCCGCGGCGCCCGAGTCCGCCGCGGGCCGCGCTCGCGCCATGCGCAGCGCGGACAAGCCAAGCACCTCGGAGAGATGCTCGAGCTCGGGCCGGACTTCGGCGAAGATCCGTGCGGACATGGCGCTTTCCTCGCGGAGGCCCGAAGGGTTGGGAAAACCCGCGATGAAGCGCGGCTGCCGCTCGGCTGCGCCAGCCGCCGGGCCGGTCGTCGAGAGCAGCGCCTGGGGCTCCACCCGCAGGGCGAACTGAAGAATCTTCGGGTCCAGAATGCGCAGGATGTCGTTCAGCCCGATCTTGGGCGGCTCCTTGACGGTCAGGCCGCGAATGGTCGGTTCGGTGGTGCGCACCACCGTGTAGAAGTCGAACTCTTCCAGCACCCGATTGGGCCGGGTGATGTCCACGCAATGGCCCGCGTCCGTGCTGAACGTGGAGGAGTTGACCAGGTCCTCGGGATCGGGATTGCGCGGCACCTCCGCGGCGTCGGCACGCTCGCCGTCCCCTGCCGCGGCCTCCGGCAGCTCCACCCCCAGCACGATGCGATCGGGAAAGGTGCCGTCCTCGTTCAAACGCACGGGGATTGGCTGCGAGTCGCTGACCGTGCCGGCGGCGGCGCTGAAGCGCCCGAGGGGAAACGGCGCGGAAAAGTAACCCCGGCTGTCTGACCGGGCGACGCCGACGATCTCCATCGGCTCTTCCGGGCCTGCGCCCATGCGGCGGGCCCAGAGAACCACCTGCCGGTTGCCGACCCGGTTGCGGCCCGAAGGATCGACCAGAAAGCCCCGGATTCGGGCCGGTTTGACGAATGCCAGGTCCGTATTGGGTTCGACGGGAAAGAATTCCTTGGGCTCAACTCTGATCGAAACCGGTTCTTCCCTGTTGACCGCGTCAACGGTCGTCGCCTCGCGGGCCAGCACCTGCCCGTCGGGCGCCATCACGCTCAAGGTGATTTTCTGATCGCGGGAAAGGGTGTCTTTGCCGGGCAGCTCGATCAGCGCAAGGCCGCTGTCTTCCACCGCCTTGGACGCTTCACCGGGGACTTCGCGCGGAGCGGATTCTGCGTCGATCGTCACGAGCTGAGCAAACGAAGCCACGACCCGATGGCCAGCGAAGGATTTTCCGGTGCGGGAGCTGAGCTGAACGCGGAGTTGAGACATGGCGGTATCTCCTATGGGCGCGAAAACCTGGCGCGGGCGCCCGCCAAATACACCCGGGTGCCGTCGGACAGGACCCGCACCTCCACCACTTCATCCTCGACGAGGTGTGCGAGAGCGCTGCGCACCATGGCTTGCGACGCTTCGATGCGCTCGCTCGCCAGCCACCAGCGCATCACCCCCTCCAGGCTGTCGGATGCATTGGGGTGTGATTCGAGGTAACGGCGGAGCGCGTCCGCAACCGCGGCGATCCTGGGGTCACGGGGGTACCATGCAGGCATGGGCGTCGTGCACATCCTTTTGAAGCCTGGCGCTAGCAAGCGGTGTTCCACCGGCCTGGATATCGCTAACTCGCTGAAATTGCATCGCCTGTATGAAGCCTGGCCGGGCCGCTGCCGCTCGATTGACCCATCGCCCCGGGTCGACGCGGGCCGTTTCGATGCTGCATCAAGCCGTTTGCGCTTTTGGCCGGAGCGACCCGTCATGGGGCGGAGCAGACCCGCGGGCCTTACCCGGGTATTTCACCTAGACGCCCCTGGAATGAGGCTTGAAGTGGAGAGGGATCGCAGGATCGGTGAAAGGGGCTCCGAGTCCCGTTTGTACCGCCAAGCGGTTCGGATCCTGCATTCTGCCAGGCCCTTGGGAGAAGCCAGGGCTGAAAAAGGCGCCACCCCCGATCGATTCGGGGATGGCGCATGCCTCAGAGGAGATGGAGGAAAAAAGAAGCGCTCGGGCGCTCAGCCGGCCGCGCCCTGGATGTATTGGGCGCGATCGATGCCGTGCTTTTTGAGCAACTTGCCGAAGGCGCGGCGCTCCTTGCCTACCAGGCGGGCGGCGGCGGACACGTTGCCGCGACTCTTGGCCAGCGCCTGCATCAGGAACGCCCGCTCGAATTCGGCGATCACCCGCTCTTTGGCCTGGCGAAAGCCCAGGTCGAAACGTACGGGCATCGGAAGCGCCGGAGCATCTCGCGATGGCGCGAGGCCCAGGGCCGCAGGGTTGATGCTGAGCTGCGGGCCGTCGGCCAGCAGGAACTCCCGATGGATCAGGTTTTCCAGCTCCCGCACGTTGCCTGGCCACGGGTGGCGGGTGAGCAGGTCCACGGACGCCGGGTCGAGGGTCTTCTCCGGCCGGCCGTACTGGCGGGCGAAACGGCGAATGAAATGATTGGCCAGCAGGATCGCGTCCCCCAGGCGCTCCCGCAGCGGCGGGACGGTGACGGACAGGATCGCCAGTCGATAGATGAGGTCCTGGCGGAAGCTGCCGCCCTTCACCAGTTGGATCACGTCGGCGTTGCTGGCGGCGATGATGCGCACGTTGCCGGCGACGCTCTGGCGCGCGCCCAGCGGCCGGTATACCTGGTCCTGGAGAAACCGAAGCAGCACCACCTGGCCCTTGGGCGACAGACACTCGATCTCGTCGAGAAACAGCGTGCCGCCCTCGGCGTTGGCCACCAGTCCGGCTTGGTTCTCCTTGGCGTCGGTGAACGCGCCGCGGGCGTGGCCGAAGAACTCGTTCTCCAGCAGGTTGTCGGGGATGGCGCCGCAGTTGACCGGGATGAATGGGTAATCGCGCCGAGCGCTGAGATAATGGATAGCACGGGCGATCAATTCCTTGCCGGTACCGGTCTCGCCCTGGATAAGCACCGTGGCGTCGCACGCGGCGAGCTTGCGCACGAGGCGCACCACTTCCAGAAACGGGGGCGATGCGCCGATCAGGAGGGGCGTGATCGAGGGACCGGAATCAGCGGGGCCGAGGGCGGCGGGATCATCGCGTTGCATAGGACTGGACGAAACGTTGCCGTACGAGGGGGAGCGTTTCGTTTATGGCATAGCGGCGGAGAGAAGGCAAATCTAACAATCTGTGAAGTTTTTATTATTCATTTGATTTAAAAATACTTTTTTCGACCGTTGCCGGTGCCGAGGGCGAAAATCTTTCGTGCCGGGGAAGCCGCCGGCTTGAAATCCGCCCCCCGCGCCGCTAATAAATGAAAGTCATCAATGACCTTGCACGGCACCGGCCGGGAGGCGGTCCATGGAAAAGCAGACCCAGTTCAGCATCTGGTACTTCATCCTCGCGGCGTTCGCCGTCATCCTCCTGCACGACCTGTACACCACCTGGCGCACGGTGGAACCCATTCCCTACAGCGAGTTCCAAAAGCTGCTGGCCGACGGCAGGGTGCGGGAGATCGCCATCGCCCAGGACTACATCCATGGGAAGCTGCGGGAGCCCTTGCCCGACGGCCGTACCCAGTTCGTGACCACCCGGGTCGATCCGACGCTGGCAAACGAGCTGCAGAAGTACGGGGTCACCTACACCGGCGTGGTGCAGAGCACCTTCCTGCGGGATTTGCTCTCCTGGGTGGTGCCGGCGGTGGTGTTTTTCGCCCTGTGGATGTTCCTGATCAGGAAGTTCGCCGAAAAACAGGGGTTGGGCGGCGGCTTCCTCTCCATCGGCAAGAGCAAGGCCAAGGTGTACGTGGAGCGCCAGACCGGGGTCACGTTCGAGGACGTGGCCGGGGTGGACGAGGCCAAGGAAGAGCTCAAGGAGGTGGTGGAGTTCCTCAAGGATCCCAAGCGCTACGGCCGCCTCGGGGCCCGCATCCCCAAGGGAGTGCTGCTGGTGGGACCGCCCGGCACCGGAAAGACGCTGCTGGCCCGGGCGGTGGCGGGGGAGGCGGGGGTGCCCTTCTTCTCCATCAGCGGCTCCGAGTTCGTCGAGATGTTCGTGGGCGTGGGCGCGGCCCGGGTGCGGGATCTCTTCGAGCAGGCGCGCCAGAAGGCGCCGGCCATCATCTTTATCGACGAGCTGGACGCCCTGGGGCGCGCCCGGGGCGCCTATCCCTGGGGCGGCCACGACGAGAAGGAGCAGACCCTCAACCAGCTCCTGGTGGAGATGGACGGCTTCGATCCCTCCTCCGGGCTGGTGATCCTGGCGGCTACCAACCGGCCTGAGATCCTGGATCCGGCGCTTTTGCGCGCCGGGCGTTTCGACCGGCAGGTGCTGGTGGACCGGCCGGACAAGCGGGGCCGGGTGCAGATCCTCAAGGTGCATACCCGCAAGATCCGCCTGGACCCGTCGGTGGATCTAGAGAAAGTCGCTGCCCTCACTCCGGGTTTCTCGGGCGCCGACCTGGCCAACCTGGTGAACGAGGCGGCGCTGCTGGCCACGCGCCGGGGGGCGGAGACGGTCACCCTGGAGGATTTCACCAACGCGGTGGAGCGCATCGTGGCGGGACTGGAGAAGCGCAACCGGGTCTTGAGCCCCAAGGAGCGGGAGGTGGTGGCCTATCACGAGATGGGCCACGCCCTGGTGGCCATGTCCCTGCCCGGCACCGACCCAGTGCACAAGGTCTCCATCATTCCCCGGGGCATCGGCGCCCTGGGCTACACCATCCAGCGGCCCACCGAGGACCGCTTCCTCATGACCCGGGAGGAGCTGGAGAACAAGATGGCGGTGCTGCTGGGCGGCCGCGCCGCCGAGACCATCGTCTACGGCCATTACTCCACCGGCGCCGCGGACGACCTGGCCAAGGTGACCGACATTGCCCGCTCCATCGTCATGCGCTACGGCATGGATGAGAAGCTCGGGCACGTGGCCTACGAGGAGGAGCGCAGAGGCTTGCTGGGCGGGCCATCGGCGGTTCCGTTCCAGGAGCGCACCTACAGCGAGGAGACCGCCCGGGAGATCGATTGCGCGGTGCGCGCCATCGTGAAGAAAGCCTTCGACCGGGCGGTGGACATCCTCACCCGGGAACGCCAGACGCTGGAGCAGGGCGCGCGGCTCCTGCTGGAAAAGGAGACGCTCCTGGAGGAGGATCTGCAGGCGATCCAGGCCCAGCTGAAGGGCGGAAAAGAGACCCAGCCGGCGCGGGCGCCGGAAATAGTTCATTGACCGAAACGAAAGGAGGGGATACGCGATGCTCGACCAGATCAAGCGGGTGGGCAAGGAGATCGGCGAGACGCTGGGGCGAGCCTGGGAGAATTTGGCGGAGGGCTGGCGGGAGCTTTTATCCCGATGCGGCAACGCCCTCACTCAGTTCTCCCGCTCCAAGGAGAGTGGCACCGAGGAGGAGCTGCCGGTGGCTTATCCGCGCTGGGGGCTGCTCGCCGGAGAGGTGATCGAGCGCGACCAGGAGATCGTGGTGCGCCTCGAGCTGCCGGGGTTGGAGAAGGAGGATTGCTCGGTGGTCGTGGAAGACAACATCCTGGTAGTGAGGGGCGAGAAGCGCTTCGACCGGGATACCTTGGGAGTCCACTACCACGTCATGGAGCGGGCCTACGGCTGCTTCGAGCGGTCCATCCCGCTGCCCCGTCACGTGGACGCCGAGCGGGCCGAGGCTAGCTTCAGGAACGGAGTGCTCACGGTGCGTTTGCCGAAGGCGGGCAACGCTTCTCCCAAGAAGATCGAGATCTGCTGAGCCAAAATCGCGCCGATGAAAATGGAATGGAAGGCGGAGTGGCAGGAGCTTAAGCGGCAGTGGTCCCTGCTGGGCGTTTACGACAAATTCGAGCAGGCGGTCGCTCTCACCCTCACGTTTCTCATATCCGTGATCATTGTGGTGGCTCTGGTGGAGCTCACCAAGGAGATCGTGCTTCTGGTGGTGAGGGGCGCTTCCGAGCTGCTGGAATACAAGATCTTCCAGTCGATCTTCGGGCAGATCATGACGCTACTGATCGCCTTGGAGTTCAAGCATTCCATCCTCAAAATGGCCCAGCGGGGCGAGAGCATCATCCAGGCGAAGACGGTGTTCCTCATCGCCCTGATGGCGTTAGCGCGCAAGTTCATCATTCTCGACATCCAGCAGACCAGCGCCGGCACCATCGCCGCCTTGGCGGCGGCAGTGCTCACCTTGAGCGCCGGGTATTGGCTGGTCCGCGACCGTAGCACCCCTGCCGCGCGCGGGGCCGGGGACGAGTCTAGCCACCTCTCCCCTGGCCAAGTGACGCGCATCGCCGGTGGGCCCCGAGAAGGCTGATGCCTCTCCGGCCATTTGCGAGGTTTATTCCCGTTTTCCGGGGAAAAGCCCGGGCCGAGAGAGCGCCTGCGGGCCCGCTTCGGTAAGCTGGAAGGGCCGCCACGGGCGATCCGGGCCTTCCCGGCACACGCCGAAGCGAAACGGCAGGCTTTCGCGCCCTGGCAGGTAAAAGCGCAGGTCGTAAAACCATACGCAGGTGGAGGGATTGCCCTGCTCTATCCAGAGCAACGCGGGGTAAGCGGCGAACCAGCGGAAGAACGCGAGGGGAGGCTGGCGCCACGCCTCCTGCGCCAGGGCCGCAGTCCCGGGGTCGGCCCCGAAGCGGGGCGTGACCTGCCACTGCGCCGAAGCGGGAGGACGGTGGGCGGCGTCCAGCCGACGCAGGAGCCCTGCCCCCGGATCCACCGGAAGCGCGTCGCGCCTCCACAGGTTGATGGAGGCGTGGCGGTAGCGGTCGCCCTCGTCCACGATCAGCATCCAGTTGAATGGCGACACCGGACGAGGCAGGGCGCTCACCCGGGCTTGGGCAAGACCATGGGCGCGCGCATACGCCTCGCCCAGTTCCATCGCCTGTTGCTTGAGCAGGGCCTGTAGGCCCACGTAGGCCGCCAGGAGGGCGAGCCCGGCCACGGCCGGCGTCCGCGTCCGGGGTCGGGCGGCGCCGGCGAGGAGGGCGATGGCGATGAGAGCGGTGAACCAGGGATCGATGACGAAGGTGGTGCCCAGGGCCCAGCGGGTCTCGGACAACGGGGCGAAGATCATGGTGCCGAAGGAGGTGATCAGGTCGCCCGCGATGTGGATGCCGATCGCCAGGGCGCATACCCCGTAGTAGGCGCGCCAGGTTGCCCCTGTGGAATCGAGCCGGGCGAAGAGCCAGGAGAGCAGCAGGGCCCACAGGGGCAACAGCAGGACCGAGTGGGTGACGCCCCGATGGCCCAGCAGATAGGCGACCGGAGAGACGTAGCTCAGGACAAAATCCACATCGGGGAAGGCAGCCGCCAGAAAGCCCGCCATCCCTCGCCGCCAACCCTTGGCGGCGACGAACTCGCCCCTGCGGGGCTCCGTGGCCCGGGCGATCAGGGCGCCGGAGAGGGCGTGGGTCAGAGTGTCCATCGGGTCAGTCGGCCAGCTCGGCGATTACCGGCGCGTGGTCCGAGGGCCGGGCCTCGCGCCGGGGCTCCAGGTCGATGGAGCAGCCCGTGCAGCGCCGGGCGAGGACTCGCGAGAGCAGGATGTGGTCGATGCGCAGGCCCAGGTTGCGCTTGAAGGCGTTCATCCGGTAGTCCCACCAGGTGAAGGATTTCTCGGGCTGGGGGAAGAGGCGAAAGCTGTCCACGAGGCCCACGGCGAGGAGCTTTTTGAACGCCTCCCGCTCCGGGCCGCTGAACAGGACCTGCCCCTCCCAGAGCCGGGGGTCGTGGACGTCGGCTTCCTCGGGCGCTACGTTGAAGTCCCCCAGCACCGCGAGCTGGGGGTGGCGTCCGAGCTCGTCCTTGAGCCAGGCGGTCAAGGCCCCCATCCAGCGCAGCTTGTAGTCGTACTTATCCGAGCCCACGCTCTGGCCGTTGGGCACGTACACGCATACCACCCGCACCCCGTCGACGGTCGCCGCGATCAGGCGCTTCTGCTCGTCCTGGAAGCCCGGGACGCCCACGCTCACCGCCTGGGGCTCGTTGCGGGAGAGGATCGCCACTCCGTTGTACGTCTTCTGGCCGGCGAAGCGGGCGGCGTAGCCCGCCTGGGCGATCTCGTCCCGGGGAAAGGCCGCGTCCTCGAGCTTGGTTTCCTGCAGGCACACCACGTCGGGGCGCTGGCGCGCGAGCCATTCCAGCAACTGGGGCAGGCGCACCTTGAGGGAGTTCACGTTCCAGGTGGCGAGGCGCACGGGCTCAGCACGACCTCAAAATCGCATACCTGGTAGAGTGCGCGCAGGTGCACCTTGGCGCACCGTTTTCCCGGCGGTTGAATCGGTGCGTTTCGCTGCGCTTCACGCACCCTGCGGCAAGCCACGGAAGGGCACGGACTTTCACGAATAAGTCGAATTTTCTCATTTGTGGCTAAAGACCCAAGAAAGGATACGCCCATGAAAGGATCCATCCTCATCGCCTGCGCCGTCCTCGGGCTCCTGTTCTTCGGCGGGCCGCGAGGCGGCTTCGGCGAAAAAGCGCCCTTGCGGGAGGCCATCAGCGACGCGGAGCTGCAGCGGGAGCTCTATTTCTCTCAGGAACGGGCCCACGCCGCGATCCGGGAGGAACAGCGGCAGATCCTCGCCGAGCTCAGGAGCCTGCGCACCGAGCTGGCCGAGCTGCGGGCGGTGTGCCGCCGCTGACGGAAAAGCGCCGCGGGAATTATCTTAGGCCCGCCGGGCCCCGGCCGGCGGGGCTTGCTTCCGCCGGGGCCGCTTCGGCCGCCGGGGGTTGCGCCGGCTCCGGCGCGGGCTCGCCCTGGGGCATCGCCGGCTTGACGGGGCGGGGGCGCAGGGCTGCGGGGAGCTCCCGCGGATAGCCTGCCGCATCCAGGGTGAGGTGCCACTGGGACGCTTCGAAACCCTTGAGCACCTGGCCGCCCACTTTCAGCACGGGCACCTCGGCCGCCCCCGCGAGCTTCTTCAACTCCGCCTGCTCGGCCGGGAGCCGTCCGTCCCTCTCGGTGTAGGGAATGCCCCGCTCGTTCAGCAGGCGCCGGGCCTGGTCGCAGGCCTCGCCGCAATCGCCGGCATAGAGGGTGACCGGGTAGCGGCTCGCCGCCTGGCGCACGGCGAAGGGGAGCGCCGCCGCTCCGGCGCCGCCCCCCATTTTCTTCCGCTCCTTCTGCTGGGCCTCCGCCGGGGGCGGCGTGTCGGTGTAATGCACCCGTCCCTCCTTGTCTACCCAGCGGTAGAGGGTTTGCTGGGCCGCGGCCGCGCCCGCCGCGAGGAGCAGGACGGCCAGGATAACCTTACCCATGGGTTGCCTCCCTTCGTACCGCCCGGCGCAGCCTCAGGCGGTCTCGGCGATCATACCACTGTGGCGCAGCAGCGCTTCGATGCGGGGCTCCCGGCCGCGGAACGCGACGAAGGATTCCAGCGCCGGGCGGCTTCCCCCCACGGCCAGGATCTCATCCCGGAAGCGGCGGCCGATTTCCTGGGAGAGCACCCCGTGCTCCTCGAACAGGCTGTAGGCGTCGGCGGACAGCACCTCGGCCCACTTGTAGCTGTAGTAGCCCGCCGCGTAGCCCCCGGCGAAGATATGGGAAAAGCCGTGGGGGAAGCGGTTGTACGCCGGAGGGAACACCACCGCCACGCGCGCGCGCACCTCGTCCAGAAGCTCCATGAAGTCCCCCCGCTCCGGGTCGAAGCCGTGGTGCAAGCGCATGTCGAACAGGGCGAACTCCAGTTGCCGCACGGTCTGCATGCCCGCCTGGAAATTGCGCGCCGCGCGCATCTTGTCGAAGAGCGACCGGGGCAGGGGCTCCCCCGTGTCCACGTGGCCGCTCATGGGGGCGACCACCTCCCACTCCCAGCAGAAGTTTTCCATGAACTGGGATGGCAGCTCCACCGCGTCCCACTCCACCCCGTTGATTCCGGCTACCGCCAGCTCGTCTACCCGGGTGAGGAGGTGGTGCAGCCCGTGGCCGAACTCGTGGAACAGGGTGATGACTTCGTCATGGGTGAGAAGAGCGGGGCGGCCGCCCTGGGGCGCGGAAAAGTTGCAGGTGAGGTAGGCCGCGGGCGCCTGCAAGCCGGAGGGCAGGCGCCGGCGGGTGATGGCGTCGTCCATCCAGGCGCCGCCCCGTTTCGAGGGCCGGGCGTACAGGTCGGCGTAGAACTGGCCCACGAGCTCCCCGGACTCGGAGAGGATGCGGAAGAACTTGACGTCGGGATGCCACACCGGGGCTTGTGCCCTCTCGATGCGCACGCCGAAGAGGGTTTCCACCAGGCGGAACAGGCCGGGCAGCACCCGGGTCTCGGGGAAATACTGCTTCACTTCCTGCTCCGAGAAGGCGTAGCGGGCAAGCCGCAGTTTCTCGCTGGCGTAGGCGAGATCCCACGCCTCCAGGCGCGGGAGCTTCAACTCCCGGGCGGCGAATTCTTGCAGCTCGGCAAGATCCCTTTCGGCGTAGGGTTTGGCCTTGGCCGCTAGCTCATGGAGGAAGTCGAGCACTTCCCCGGGCGAACGGGCCATCTTGGTCTGGAGCGACAGCTCCGCGTAGCTGGCGAAACCCAGAAGCCGCGCTTCCTCGGCGCGCAGCTTGAGGATCTCCCGGATGAGCGGCGTGTTGTCCAGCGCCTCCGGCCCCAGGTCGCTCGCCCGGGTGACGTAGGCCCGGTACATGGCTTCTCGCAAGGGGCGATGGTCCGCGTATTGCATGACCGGCAGGTAGGAGGGCATGTGCAGGGTGAACTTCCAGCCGGGCTTGCCCTCCTGCCGGGCGGCCTCCTGGGCCGCTTCCAGCGCGTCGGTCGGGATGCCCGCCACCTCCTCCTCCGAGGCGTAATAGGCGAAGGCGTTGGTGGCATCCAACAGGTTGTCCGAAAACCGGGATTGGAGCTGGGCGAGCCGCTCCTGGATTTCCAGGAAGCGGGCGCGGCTCGCCTCCGGCAGCTCGGCGCCCCCCAAGCGGAAGTCCCTGATCTCGTTCTCGATCACCCGCCGCTGGGACCGGGTCAGGCGCTGGAAGGCGGGGGAAGCCTGGATCGCCTTGTATTTCTCGAACAGGACCCGGTTCTGGCCGAGCTCCGCGTAGTACTGGGTGATCCTGGGGAGGTTCGCGTTATAGGCCTCCCGCAGCGCCGGCGTGTTCATCACGGCGTTGAGGTGGGCCACCGGCCCCCAGGCCCGGGAGACCCGCTCGTTGGCGTCCTCCAGGGGCTGCACCACGGTTTCCCAGGTGGGGGGCTCCGCCGATTGTTCCACGCGCCCGATGACGGCACGGCCTTGGGCCAGCACCTGCGCAACGGCGGGGGCCACGTGTTCCGGCCGGATCTCGGGAAAGCGGGGCAGGCCTGAAAAATCGAGGAGCGGATTCGTTTCGGTGGGCATGGGCGGGTTCAGGATTTCTCGGAACAGGCGTATTGTAGCCGAGGCCGCCCGGGCGTCCGGTCCCGCGCCTCGGCCCGCGGGCGGGATAAAAAAGGCGTGGCCGAAAAGACCACGCCCAACTCAGGGAGGACAACGAGAGGAGGAAGGAAGGAGAAAAGCCGCGGTTGCGTTGTCCTCCGACGGCGACGGGTTAATGGGTTATTTCTTTTCCTTGCACCGCGGGTCCTCGGGATTCTTCTTGCAATCGGGCGGGGTTTCCTGGCCCGCGCCCTGGTTTTCAATGGAGACGGTGCCCTTGCCCTGGGCCGTGGGGCCGGCATAAGCCGCGCCCATGCCGGCGATGGCGAGGGCGAGCAGCACGGGGGGCAGGGTTCGCTTCAGGGACGCTTCTTTCGATGGCATGGATACCTCCTGAACGTTCGCGTTGGATTGGGGGAGGAAAGGTGAACCGCTCCGGTTCACGCCCAGCCTTGAGCGACATCCGTGCCAGGACGATTATTTTTTATTGAAATGAATGAGTTAAAGTCGAGCGAGGCGCCGGACGGGCGGGCCGCCCGAGGATCAGGGCGCTCGCGTGTCGCCGGCATGCAACAGGGATCGGCGGCCCGGGAAGGAGGGATTGATTTAGCGGGCGTTTTCTTGTTGCCGAATAGCGCCACTTTTCGAGCCCGCGGCCGATGGCTCACCAACCATTGGCCGGTCGTTCAAGCCGCGTAGACCACGTTTCCGGCCACCAGGGTGTAGCGGGTGCGGCCGGAAAGCTCCAGCCCCAGGAACGGGGTGTTCCTGCCCTGGCTGTGGAGAGCCCCGGGTTCCACCACCCAGGACGCCTTGGGATCGAAGATGCACACGTCGGCGACAGCGCCGGGACGCAGGGTCCCCGCGTCGATGCCCAGGATCCGCGCCGGGTCCCGGGTGAGGCGGGCAAGCGCCCGCATCAGGGGCACCCGCGCCTCCTCGGCCCATTTGAGGGTGAGGGGCAGGAGCAGCTCCAGCCCCGTCGCCCCTGGGGCCGCTTCGGCGAAGGGAAACTGCTTCGCGTCGTCGTCCACCGGCGTATGGTCGGAGCAGACCGCGTCCACCACCCCGCTCGCCAGCGCCTCCCGCAGGGCGTCCCGGTCCCGCAGGCTGCGCAGGGGCGGGTTCAGCCGGCAGTTGGAGTCGAAAAAGCCCAGGTCGATCTCGCACAGGTGCAGGTGATGGATGGAGACGTCGCAAGTGACGGGAAGTCCCTCGGCGCGGGCCGCGGCGATGCGCCGCAGGGTCTCGGCGTGGGAGACCCGGCACAGGTGCACCCGGGCGCCGGTTTCGCGCGCGAGGAGCAGGATGCGCTCCAGGTCGATCACCTCGGCGCAGGCGGGCACGGGGGGCAGCCCCAGCCGGGTCGCCACTTCCCCGTCGTGGGCCACGCCCGCCCGGGCGAGGAACGGATCCTGGGGCTGTAGCCAGACGCTGAAGCCGAAGGTGGCCGCGTACTGCATCGCCCGCATGAGCACCAGGGTGTCGACGATGGGCACGTCCGCCTGGGAAAAGGCGACGCATCCCGCCTCGGCGAGCTGGGACATCTCGGTGAGCCGCTCGCCCGCGAGCCCCACTGTGAGGGCGCCGATGGGATAGACGTGGGCCTGGTTGAGCAGCCGGGCCCGGTGCTTGAGCATCTCCACCAGCCCCGGCTCGTCCAGGGGCGGATCGGTGTCGGGGGGGCAGGCCAGGCTGGTGACGCCGCCGGCGATGGCCGCCTGCATCTCCGACTCCAGGGTCGCCTTGTATTCGTACCCCGGCTCCCGCAACCGGGCCGAGAGGTCCACCAGCCCCGGACACACGATGAGACCCGCGGCGTCGATCACCCGGTTCGCATGGAAGCCTTCCGGGACCTCCCCCACGGCGGCCACCCGGCCCGCGGCGACGTAGAGGTCGGCGATCCGGTCGACGCCGCTCGCCGGGTCGATCAGGCGGCCGCCTTTGACGTGAATCTTCATGACCCGTCAGCCCCAGGAGCGCGGAAAAATTTCTTCAAGAATCTTCTTTTCCTCTGGAGGCTCCGTGCCCCTGCGGTCCATCCGTCCTAGTTCCCCGCCAGGATGCTCATGACCGCCATGCGCACCGCGATGCCGAAGGTGACCTGAGGCAAGATGACCGACTGGGGGCCGTCGGCCACGCTGGAGTCGATTTCCACGCCCCGGTTGAGGGGCCCCGGGTGCATCACGATGGCGTCGGGTTTCGCCAGCTTGAGCTTATCGTGGGTGAGGCCCCAGTGCTTGAAATACTCCTGGGGGCTCGGCAGGAACGAGCCGTGCATGCGCTCGTTCTGGAGCCGGAGCATCATCACCACGTCCACGTCCCGCAGCCCTTCGCGCATGTCGTGGTACACCCGCACCCCCATGCGCTCCACCAGGGTCGGAATGAGGGTGCGGGGGCCCACCACCCGCACTTCCGCCACCCCCAGGGTGGTGAGGGCGTGGATCTGGGAGCGGGCCACCCGGGAGTGGAGCACGTCCCCCACGATCGCCACCCGCAGGGCGCGGAAGTCCTTCTTGTAGTGGCGGATGGTGTACATGTCCAGGAGCGCCTGGGTGGGGTGGGCGTGGCGCCCGTCGCCGGCGTTGATCACGTGGATGCCGGGTTTCACGTGCCGGGCGATCAGGTGGGCGGCGCCGCTCTGGGCGTGGCGCACGACGAACATGTCCGCCTGCATGGCCGAGAGGTTGTCCACCGTGTCCAGCAACGTCTCCCCCTTGGTCTGGGAGGAGACGGCGATGTGCAGGTTGACCACGTCCGCCGACAGCCGCTTGGCGGCGATCTCGAAGGTGGTGCGGGTGCGGGTAGAAGGCTCGAAGAACAGGTTGAAGATGGCCTTGCCCCGCAGCAGGGGCACCTTCTTCACTTCCCGCTCGGTCACGCCGACGAAGGAGTCGGCGGTGTCCAGGATGTGGGTGAGAATGGAAGCGGGCAGCCCTTCGATGGTGAGCAGGTGCTGGAGCGCACCCTCGTGGTTGAGCTGGGGGTTGGGCTGCATGGGCGCGGGCGGCGGTTGCGAGATTTTAGGGCAACCCCGCCCATTGACCAAGGGGCGCTTGAAGGGGCCGCCCGTACTCCTTTACTGCCTGGGCTCGATAGCGAGGCGCAGCTCGCCGTTCTCGGTGCGGATCAAGGCGATCAGCTCGTCCTGGGCGGGGGCGACCTGGGCGCCGACGAACTGAGGGCAGATGGGCAGCTCCCGCCCGCCCCGGTCGAGGAGGGCGGCGAGGCGAATGCGGGCCGGCCGGCCGTAGTCGAACAGCTCGTTCATGGCGGCGCGGATGGTGCGCCCCGTGTATAGCACGTCGTCCACCAGGATGAGGTCCCGCCCTTCCACCTCGAAGGGAATGGAGGAGCGCTTCACTTCCCGGTGCAGTCCCCGCTGCTCGTAGTCGTCCCGGTAGAAGGACACGTCCAGGGTGCCCAGGGGGAAACGGATGCCGAGGGCCGCGTGCAGCCGCTCGGCCACCCACACGCCGCCGGTGTGGATGCCCACCAGGGCGGTGTTCTCGCTCACCTCGGCGCGCATGGCCGCTTCGAGCCGCGCCAGAAGCTCGCCGACTTCGGGAAGCTGGGTGATCCCCATGGGGCCCTGTCTCGCTCGCCGGGAAAGGGCCGATTCTATCAAGGTTTTTTGGCGAGATGCGGCTCGGCGAAGTAGCTTTCCAGGATGGTCTGAGCCGCGGCGGCGTCCAGCAGAGCCCGCCGCTTTCCGGGGGAGGCGCCCGCCCGGATCAGGGCCTCTTCGGCCGACCAGGAGGTGAGCCGCTCGTCCACCACCACCACCGGGAGCCGGAAGCGCCCGGCGAGCCGCCGGGCGAAGCGCCGGCAGCGCTCTCCCATGGGGTGGGCGGTGCCGTCCTCCCGCACGGGGGCTCCCACCACCAGCAGCACCGGGCACCATTCCCGCACCAGGGCGGCGATGGCCTGAAAGCGGCGGGCGCTGCCCTCCCCATGGATGACGGTGAGGGGATGGGCGAGCTTGAGGGCCGCGTCGCCCACGGCCACGCCGACGCGCTTCGCGCCGAAATCGAAGGCCAGAACGGTGCCCCGCTCCGGATGCATCGCCTTAGGCGTGCCCGGCGTCGTCGGAGAGCCTGGCGAAATCGATGCCCAGCAGCTCCATGGCTGCCGGCAGGCGTTCTTCGGGGGGTAGGTCGAAAATGACGCTGGGTTGGGCCCGCACCGTGAGCCAGGCGTTCTGGGAAATCTCCTGCTCCAGTTGCCCGGGCGCCCAGCCGGCGTAGCCTAGGGTCACCAGGAGGCTGCGGGGCCCTTCGCCCCGTCCCACCGCCTGGAGGATGTCCTTGGACGTGGTGAGCCCGATGTCGTCCTGCACCGGCATGGTGGACTGCCACTCGCCCACCGGACGATGGAGGACGAAACCCCGGTCCATCTGCACCGGCCCGCCGAAGTGCACCGGGACTGCGCGCAGATCCTCCCGGGCGAGAGGCACGCTGATCTGCTCGAACAACGCTTCCAGGGTCATATCGATGGGGCGGTTGACCACCAGCCCCAGGGCCCCCTGCTCGTTGTGCTCGCAGATGTAGGTCAGGGTCCGCGAAAAAAACGGATCCGCCATGTTGGGCATGGCGATCAGGAAGTGGTGAGTGAGATTGATGGACCCCATGCGATTATTGTAGTCCCCTGGCCGGAACGCCACAATTTGCGCTGCTGCCCGCGCCCTGGGGGGCGGACTTGCGTGAGCCGCTAGGGTTCCAGCACGTAGTCGCCCGGGGCCTCGGCGAGCTGGGGGTATTCTGCCGTGGCGAGGGGAGGCGGCGCCTTGAGGGGGCCGCATTCCTCGGCGAGCCAGGGAATCCAATCCTGCCACCAGGTGCCGGGCAGACGCTTCTGGCGCTGGCGCCACTCTTCGGCCCGCGCTTCCCCGGCGGCCTCCCCGGTCCAGTAATGGCGCTTCGACGGCTCCACGGGAGGATTGACGATGCCGAGGATGTGTCCCGAGCTGGAAAGGGTGAAGCGCACCGGCCCGGAAACCAGGCGGCAGACCTCGAAGGCCGCCTTCCAGGGCACGATGTGATCCTCTTCGCAACCTACGCAGTAGAGGGGTTGCCGGATGCGTCCCAGATCGATGGGCAGCCCCGCCAGCTCGAGGGCGTCCTTCTGGGCCAGCTTGTTGGCCAGGTAGAACTCTCGCAGGTAGAAGCTGTGCATGGCGCGGGGCAGCCGGGTGGTGTCGGTGTTCCAATACAATACGTCCAGGGGGCGGGGCTTTTCGCCGTAGAGATAGCCGTGCACCACGTAGCGCCAGACGAGGCTGTTGGGCCGCAGCATGCGGAACGACCAGGCCATCTGCCGGCCCCCCAGGCCTCCCTGGTGCGCCATCAGGCGCTCCAGGAACTCGACGCTCTCCTCGTCGATGAAGACCTCGATGGCGCCGGGCCGGGAGAAGTCCACCAGGGAGGCGAACAGGGTCCAGTGGGCGATCGGGTGCTCGCCGGGATTGTCTTCGTGGCGACGATGGAGCCAGGCCATGAGGGCGGCGAGGGCCGTGCCCCCCAGGCAATAGCCCACGGCGTGGACCCGGGGGGCGCCGGAAATGCTTCGAGCCACATCGATCGCCTTCAGCACCCCATCGATCATGTAATCGTCGAACGTGCTGTCCGCCAGCTCCGGGCCCGGGTTCTTCCAGCTCGTCGCGTACACGTCGAAGCCCTGGTCCACCAGGTGGCGGATCAGGCTGTTCTCCGGTCTTAAGTCCAGGACGTAGTACTTGTTGATCCACGGCGCCACGATGAGCACCGGGATTTCCCGCACCCGCTCGGTGGTGGCCCGGTAGTGCAGCACCTCCACCAGGGCGTTGCGGAACACCACCGCCCCGGGGGTGGTGGCCAGGTTGACCCCCACACGGAAGGCGCTCGGGTCCACCATCTGCACGTCGCCCGCCCGCAGGTCGTCCAAGAAATTGCGCCAGCCCTGGACGAGGCTCATGCCTCCGCTCTCGGCGGCCTTGCGCAAGGCCACCGGGTTGGTGGGAAGGAAGTTGGTGGGGGCGATGGCGTTCAGCCACTGGCGGGCCCAGAACGCCGCCCGGCGCCGTTGCCGCGCCGGCACGCCGGGGGTGCGATAGATGGCGTCCTCCAGCCAGTGGGTGAAGTGGAGGTAGTTGTCGCGAATAAGGGCGAACGCCGGCACCGCGGACCAGAGCGGGTCGGCGAAGCGCTCGTCTTCGGCCACTGCCTCGTGGGTGCCGCCCCCCCCGGTCCAGGCAGCGAGGTTGAGCACTTGGATGTTGACCTCGGCGAAGCCCCGGGCAGCTTCCACAAGCGCCTCGGCGAGCTCCGCAGGATGGGCCAGCCAGGCCTGCCGAACTTCTTCTAGAGATTCGACGACCCCGAACGGATCGAAGAGGCGCCGCCAATCGGCGCCGTCCGCGGCGTCCTGGCGCAAAGCCCGATTCACGGGCGCGGCCCTTTCTTATCGAGCGCAGAAAACACGTTCCGGATTGTGCGGTGCATACAAGGCAATGGTAGCGGGATCGGGGCGGGTCCGCTACTTGTGCCAGAAAGCGGGGTTCAAGAGGATGAACAGGGTGAACAGCTCCAGCCGGCCCAGCACCGTGGCGAAGGAGCACACCCAGGTCTGGAAGTCGGTAAGGGAAGCATAGTTGGTGGCGGGCCCCACCTGGTTCAGTCCCGGGCCGGTGTTGGTGATGCAGGCGATGACCGCGGTGAAGGCGCTCACGATCTCCAGCCCGGAGGCGGAGAGAAGCAGGGTCATGACCACTACCGAGGCCATCCACAGGAAGCTGAAGGACAGCACGGCGTAGATCACGGTGTTGGGCACCACGTTGCCCCCCAGCTTCACCGGCACGACGGCCTGGGGATGAATGATGCGGGTCATCTCGCGGAACACCTGTTTGTACAGCAACAGCGCTCGTGCCATCTTGATCCCGCTGCCGGTGGAGCCGGAGCAGGAGACGAAGCTTGCCAGGAACAGCATCCACAAGGACGCGAAGATCGGCCACTGGTTGTAGTCGGTGTTGGCATAACCGGTGGTGGTGGCGATGGACACGGTGTTGAAGGCGGCATAGCGCAGCGCGGCGGCGAAGTCGGCGTAGGTTCCGGCGAGCCACAGGTACAGGGCGATCCCGACGCAACTTGCCGCCAGCACCAGGAAATACCAGCCCAGCTCCGGGTCGTGCCGGTAGGGCGCGAAGCTCAAGCGGCGGAACGCCAGGAAGTGACTGCCGAAGTTCAGGCCGGCGAGCAGCATGAACAGGATCGTGACCGCCTCGATCGCCGGCGAGGCGAAAAAGCCATAGCTCGCGTCGTGGGTCGAATAGCCGCCCAGGCTCAAGGTGGTGAAGGCGTGTATGACGGCATCCAGCCACCCCATGCCCGCGAGCCGGTAGGCGCCGATGCACGCCAGGGTGAGAATGAAGTACACCAGCCACAGGCCGCGGGCGGTCTCGGTGATCCGCGGCGTGAGCTTGGTGTCCTTCATCGGGCCCGGCGTCTCGGCCTTGAAGATCTGGCTGCCGCCGACGCCGAGCAGGGGTAGGATCGCCACCGCCAGCACCAGAATGCCCATGCCCCCGAGCCACTGCAGCTCCCCGCGCCAGAGGTTGATGGAGGGCGGGAAACCGTCCAATCCCTCGAAGATGGTGGCACCGGTGGTGGTGAGGCCGGACACCGCCTCGAAGTAGGCGTCGGTGAAGGAAAGCTGCGGGAAATGGAGCATGAAGGGAACGGCCGCGACGGCGGGCAGCGCGAGCCACGCCAGGGCCACCAGCAGGAAGCCGTCCCGCACTTGGAGTTCGCGCGTGTACCGGTGGGTGGCGAGCCAAAGCAGTCCGCCGGCCACCAGGCAGATGGACAGTCCCTTGATGTAGGCGTAAAGGCCGTCGTCGTCGTAAATCAAGGAAACCAATACCGGAAACAGCATGGTGAGGCCGAAGATGACGATCACCAGGCTGAGCAGACGGGAGACCACCAGCAGTCGGTTCATCGGGGAGACCTCCGCGCGACCTAACGCTGCCAGAACACCGGCGTGAGCAGGAGGAACAGGGCGAAGAGCTCCAGCCTGCCGAGCAGCATGGCGATGCTGCCCAGCCAGATCTGGAAGTCGTTGAGCACGGAAAAGTTGGACGCCGGCCCCACCGCGCCCAGGCCGGGGCCGACGTTGCACAGCGTCGCCACCACCGCCGAGATGGCGGTCACCTCGTCCAGGCCGCTGGCCATCATAAGCAGGGTCATGGTGGTGAGGGTGGCAATGAAGATGAAAAAGAATCCCAGCACCGCGAAGATGATGTGGTTGGGAACCACCGTCTGGCCGATCTTCGCCGGCGAGACGGCGTTCGGGTGCACCAGGCGCACGAACTCCCGGTAGACCTGGGCGTAGAGCAGCCGGGCGCGGATGATCTTGATGCCGCCCCCGGTGGAGCCGGAGCAGGTGGCGAAGCTCGCCAGGAACAGCATGAAAAAGCCGGCGAAGGCCGGCCACTGGCCGAAATCGGCGGTGGCGTAGCCGGTGGTGGTGGCCACCGACACCGTATTGAAGGCGGCGTAGCGCAGCGCCGTCGGGAAATCGCCGTAGGTGCCCGAGAGCCACAGGTGCAGGGCCACCACTAGCACCCCCGCCGCCATCAGGGCGAGGAACCAGCGGGCCTCGGGGTCGCCCACGTAGGGCCAGAGGCTGCGTCGGCGCAGGGCCAGGAAGTGGGAGCCGAAGTTGATGCCGGCGATCAGCATGAAGGCGATGGCGATCGCCTCCAACAGGGGAGAGTCGAAGTGGCCGAAGCTCGAGTCGTGGTTGGAAAAGCCCGCGAGCCCCATGGTGGTGAAGCTGTGCATGAGGGCGTCCAGGAACGGCATCCCTCCCGCCCAGTAGGCGCCCAGGCAGGCGAGCGTCAGCAGGAAGTAGACCAGCCACAGGCCCTTGGCCGTCTCGGCGATGCGGGGCGTGAGCTTGGTCTCCTTCATGGGGCCTGGGATCTCGGCCTTGAGCAGTTGCCGCCCGCCCACGCCCAGCATGGGCAGGATCGCCACCGCCAGCACGATCACGCCGATGCCCCCCAGCCACTGCATCTGGCCGCGCCAGATGTTGATGGAAATGGGAAGCCCGTCCAGCCCCGACATGACGGTGGCGCCGGTGGCGGTGAGCCCCGAGACTGCTTCGAAATAGGCCCGGGTGAAGCCCATCGAGGGGTCATGAAAGATGAGGGGCAGTGCCCCAAACACCGGCAGCAACGACCAAACCATGGCCACCAGCAGGAAGCCATCCCGGCCCTCCACCTCGCCCCGGGCGCGGCGGGTGGCGAGCCACAGGACGCCGCCCGTGGAGAGCGTCGCGAGCACCGCTTGGTCGTAGATGTAGAGTGCGCCGTCGCGGGTGAGGAAGGAGATGAGGAGCGGCAGCAGCATGGTGACGGCGAACAGCATCGCCACCAGGCTGAAGGCGTGGAGGACCCGCAGCAGGCGCTTCATGTCGGACCCGGGACGAGGAGGCTAGAAAAAGCCCAGCCCCACTTGGAACAGCTTCTCGATCTTAGGGATCATGCGCTTGTTGGGCACGAACAGGATCACGTGGTCGTCCGGGTGGATTACCGTGTCGTGGTGGGCGATCAGCACTTGCTCGTTGCGCTCCTCGGCGGTGGTGTCGTCCAGGCGCTCCACCACGGGCCGCTCCAGCTTGCGCACGATAGCGCCGATGGTGGCACCCCGGGGGAGCCGAATGTCGCCCACCGCCCGGCCCACCACCTTGGAGGTGGACGCGTCGCCGTGGGCGATCAGCTCCAGTGCTTCCGCCGCTCCGCGGCGCAGGCTGTGCACCACCGCCACGTCGCCCCGGCGCACGTGGGCCAGCAGCGATCCGATGGTCACCTGGGAGGGGGACAGGGCGATGTCGATCTCGCCCCCGTGCACCAGGTCCACGTAGGCCGGGCGGTTGATCAGGCAAATGGCCTTGCGCGCGCCCATGCGCTTGGCCAGGAGCGAAGCCATGATGTTGTTCTCGTCGTCGTTGGTCAGGGCGCAGAACAGGTCCATCTCTCCCGCCGCCTCCGCTTCCAGCAGCTCCTCGTCGGTGGCGTCGCCGTTCAACACCAGCGTTCCGTGCAGCTCGGCGGCCAGCAGCTCGCAGCGCTTCTTGTTGTGCTCGATCAGCTTCACCTGGTGGCTTTTTTCCAGGGCCCGGGCGACCCGGGTGCCGATGTTGCCGCCGCCGGCGATCATCACCCGGCGCACTGGCCGGTCGAGCTGGCGCAGCTCCCGCATGACGGTGCGGATGTTCTCCTTGGCCGCGATCAGAAACACTTCGTCCCCGGGCTCGATGACTGTGTCGCCCTCGGGCACGATGGGTCGGTTCTGCCGGTAGATGGCCACCACACGGGTGTCCGCGTGGGGGACGTGCTTCCTCAGATCGTGCAGCGCGTGGCCCACCAGGGGGCCGCCGCGGAAGGCTTTGAGCGCCACCAGTTTTACCCTGCCGTCGGCGAAGTTCACCACCTGCAGCGCCTCCGGGATCTCGACGAGCTGCAGGATGTGGTCGGTCACGATCTGCTCCGGGCAAATGGGGCTATCGATGCCGAAGTGCTCGGGTCCGAAGATCTCGGGCTTGGCCAGGTACTCGGTGGAGCGGATGCGGGCGATGCGGGTGGGCACGTTGAAGAAGCTGGCGGCGATCTTGCACGCTACCATGTTGACCTCGTCGCTCTGGGTCACGGCGAGCAGCATGTCGGCGTCCTCGGCGCCGGCGGACTCCAGCACGGAAGGGTAGGCGGCGTTGCCGGTCACGGTGCGCAGGTCCAGCCGGTCCTGGAGCTCCTTGAGCCGCTCCGGCGCCGTGTCCACGATGGTGATGTCGTTGCGCTCCCCCACCAGGTTTTCGGCCACGGAGGCGCCGACCCGCCCGGCGCCGAGGATGATGATCTTCATGCCGGCGAGCGGAGCAGGGGAAGCGGCGGATCGCGCAGGAGGCGGAAAGCGCGCCCCAGGCCCGGGAGGAAAGAGGCGAGGGGCATGGGCGTCACAGCCTTTGCCGCAGCCAAGTCTTCCATTCCCGGAAGACCCGCTGGTCCAGGGCGGCGACCACTGATCGGCGCCACAGGTCGTCGGCCCAGAAGTCGTCGTGGGTGAGGGTGCCCATGGCCCCGCCCGCCTCCGCCAGGATGAGGCAGCCGGCGGCGTAGTCCCACAGCTTCTGCCCGCCGTGCAGGTAGACGTCGAAGCGGCCCGCGGCGGTGTAGCACCACTCCAGGGTGCTCGCCCCGTAGTTGCGCTGGGACATATAGGGGGGCGAGGCCGCCAGCTCGCAGGCGAGGCGGGGGCTCAGGCGCTTCAGGTCCACGCTGGCGAGGGCGCTTGCCAAGCTGGGGGAGGGCTCCCGGATGGGCAGGGGCTCCCCGTTCAGGAACGCGCCCCGGCCGGCCTCGGCGTAGAACGCCTCCTCGGCCACCGGGTCGTAGACCACCCCCAGCACCGGCCGCCCGCGCTTGAGCAGCGCCACCGACACGGCGAAGTAGGGCAGCCCCTTCACGAAGTTGGACGTGCCGTCGATGGGATCCACGCACCACAGTCCTTCGGCGCCCAGCAGGTACTGCTCGCTCTGCTGGGCCGCCGTCATCTCTTCCCCCACTAGGGGCGCCGGGTGGAGCCGGGTGAGGCGCCCGGAGAGGGCCTCCTGGGCAGCGAGATCCGCCTCGGTGAACAGGCTGCCGTCGTTCTTGCGCTGGTGGGCGACCTTGAGGTAGCGGGGAAGGATCTCTTTGCGTGCGACTTCGCGCACCGCTTCGATGACTGCCTCGAGCAGGGAGCTTTGCGGCGCGGGCTTCAGCGTTGTTTCCACTTGATCGAGCAGCCGATGCTGGGGATCTGCTCCCGCGGCCCTCGGCCGGTCTTGGCGATCTGCACCATGGCCTCGAACAGCTCCCGGCGGGCGCCCTCGGGCGCCGCTTCCTTGCGCGAAGCGTCCAGCCGACCCCGGTACTGCAGCTCCAGATCGGCGTTGAAGCCGAAGAAGTCCGGAGTGCATACCGCCCCGTAGGCCCGGGCTACCTCCTGGGTCTCGTCCAGCACGTAGGGAAACGGGAAGTCGAACTCCTTCGCCACCCTCACCATGTTTTCGAACGAGTCCTCGGGATACTCGCTCGGATCGTTGGACATGATGGCGATCGCGCCGATGCCGTACTGCTTGAGCTCGCGGCAGTCACGCACGATGCGCGGCCGCACGGCCTTCACGTAGGGGCAATGGTTGCAGATGAACATGACCAGTAGCCCGTTGGGCCCGCGCACGGAGGAGAGGTTGTAGCGCTTGCCGTCCACGCCGGGCAGGTCGAAGTCCACCGCCTTCCAGCCGAAGTTGCATACCGGGGTTTCGGTCGCCGCCATGCTCGCCTTCGATTCGTCAAGGATGTTTTCGCTTTCGAGTCGCCGGGCGCGGCCCGGGTTTGAGGCTATTTTCTAGTTTATCATGGCGCCGTTCTTGCTGATCCCGATGGCGTTTCCCCGCTTCTATTGCCCGGCCCTCGCCCGGGGCCATGCCCGGGTGACGCTGCCGCCGTCCGCCGCCCACCACGCGGCCCGGGTGCTGCGGCTCAAGGTGGGCGACCGGGTGGGCTTGTTCGACGGCCGCGGAGGCGAGGCTCTGGGGGCGGTGGCCGCCGTCCGCCGCCGGGAAGTACACGTGGAGGTGATGGAGTGGCGCGCCGCGGCCCCCGCGCCGGCCCTAGCGCTCACCCTGGCCCAAGCCTTGTGCGCCCAGGAAAAAATGGATTGGGTGGTGCAGAAGGCGGTGGAGCTGGGGGCGGTCCGGATCCAGCCCCTGGCGGCCCAGCGTAGCGTCGTGCGGCTCGCACCCGAGCGGGCGGCGCGGCGCCGAGAGCATTGGGAAGGGGTGGCGGTCGCCGCCTGCGAGCAGTGCGGCCGCAACCGCCTGGCCGAGATCGGCCCGGTCCTGTCCCTCCGGGCGTGGCTCGGGCAGGCGGGACCGCCTTCCCCGGGGGAGTGGCGCCTGCTGCTGGCGCCGGAAGCGCCAGCGCCCCTGGCACGGCTGGATCCCCCCACCGACGCCGTGACGGTGCTGGTGGGCCCCGAAGGGGGCTTTACCGAGGAGGAAATGCGGGATGCGGCGGGAGCGGGCTTCCAGCCGGTCCGGCTCGGGCCACGGGTGCTGCGCACGGAGACCGCGGCGGTGGCGGCCCTCTCGGCGATCCAGGCCCTTTGGGGCGACTGGCGTTGACCCGGCGTTGGCGCCGTCTCCGTTACAATTCAAGGGATTGAATTCGAGAAAGCAGAACCGATGAAAGCCGCGGCCCCCCATCCCGCCCCCGAATTCGTGCGCTGGTTCCGTTCGGTCGCCCCCTACGTGAACGCTTTTCGCGGCCGCACTTTCGTGGTGGCGTTCGGGGGCGAGGCGGTGGCGGACGGGAAGTTCGTCGAGCTCACCCATGACTTCGCCCTGCTCGCGAGCCTGGGCATCCGCCTGGTGCTGGTGCATGGCGCCCGCCCCCAGATCGAGGCGCGCATGAGGGAGCGGGGCGCCCAGGACCGCTACGTGCAGGGCCTGCGGGTGACCGACGAGCTCGCCCTCCAGTGCGTCAAGGAGGCGGTGGGGCGCATGCGCTTGGAGATCGAGGCCCTGCTGTCCACCGAATCCCCTGGCGCCGGGGCCCGCATCCGGGTGGCCGGAGGCAACTTCGTGACCGCCCGGCCCGTGGGCGTCATCGACGGGGTGGATCTCCTGCACACGGGGCAGGTGCGGCGAGTGGACGCGGAAGCCATCGCCGTCCACCTCGCCGGCGGCGAAGTGGTGTTGCTCTCGCCCCTCGGCTTCTCCCCCACCGGGGAGGCGTTCAACCTGGCGATGGAGGACGTGGCCGCCGCGTCAGCCATCGCCCTCAAGGCGGAGAAGCTCATCTTCCTCGGGGACGCCCCCGGGGTCCCGAAAGAGGACGGGGAGCTCGCCCGGGAGCTGACGGCGAGCGACGCGGAAGCGCTGCTCAAGAAACCGGGCCTCCTCGCCGGGGAGACCCGCGGCCACCTGGAGGAGGCGGTCCGGGCCTGCCGGGAAGGGGTGGGGCGCGCCCACCTGATCAGCCGGCACGTGGACGGGGCCATCCTGCTGGAGCTCTTCACCCACGAGGGCACCGGGACCCTGGTGACCGCGGGCCCCATCGAGGCGCTGCGGGGCGCCACCATCGACGATATCGGCGGGGTGCTCAAGCTGATCGAGCCCCTGGAAGCGGAGGGCATTCTGGTCAAGCGGGGGCGGGAGCTTCTGGAGCGGGAGATCGACCGCTTCCTGGTGGCCGAGCACGACGGCATGATCGTCGGCTGCGCGGCCCTCTACCCCTTCCCGGACGAGAAGGCCGGGGAGCTAGCCTGCCTGGCGGTGCACCCGGATTACCAGAACCGGGGCTACGGGGACGCCTTGCTGAAGAGGGTGGAGGCCCGCGCCCGGCGGGCGGGGCTCGAGCAGCTTTTCGTCCTCACCACCCGCACGGCCCACTGGTTTCTCGAGCGAGGCTTCGTGGAGAAGGAGGTGGACGCTCTGCCGCGCCAGCGCCAGGCGCTCTACAACCTGCAGCGGCGCTCCAAGGTGTTCGCCAAGCGGCTCTAGCGGCCCGGCATTTCACCCCACGTTTACCGGGCAAGACGGTTCAACGATAATGGAAGCTGGCCGGTGCGGCCTGTCACATGCATGTAATATTAGGGCCGTACCGTTTCGGAGCGTCGCGCGATGGCGAGAATGGTGAAGTGCGTCAAACTGGGCCGGGAGGCGGAGGGCCTGGATTTTCCCCCTTACCCCGGCGAGCTCGGCAAGCGGATCTTCGAAAACGTGTCGAAGGAAGCCTGGCAGCAATGGCTGCGGCACCAGACGATGCTGGTCAACGAGAACCGGCTCAACCTGGCCGACGCCAAGGCCCGCAAGTACCTGGCCGAGCAGATGGAGAAGTATTTCTTCGGAGGCGGGGCCGACATGCCGGCCGGCTACGTGCCTCCCTCCAAGTCCAAGTAGCCGCCCGCTTCCTTTTTCCATCCGCGCCGCCCGGTCGCGCCCGGGGTGCGGCGCGTCGCGTCGGCAGCGCTAACGGCTAGTCATGGACGTCGCGAAGGGCGTTCTCTCCGAGCAATACCTCAACCGGGAGCTGCAGGTCCTGGAGTTCAACCGGCGCGTGCTGGCCCAGGCCGAGGACCCGGGCACCCCGCTGCTGGAGCGCCTGCGCTTCCTGTGCATCGTCTCCTCCAACCTGGACGAGTTCTTCGAGATCCGGGTGGCCGGGCTCAAGGAGCGCATCAACGTGGAAGACCCGGGCATCGGCCCCGACGGCATGACCGCGCGCCAGGTGTTCAAACTGGTGGCCGAGAACGCCCACCGGCTGGTGGAGCATCAGTACCGGCTGCTCAACGAGGAGGTGCTGCCCCTGCTCGCCGGAGAGGGCATCCACTTCCTGCGCCGCTCGAGCTGGAACGACGCCCAGCGGGAGTGGATCCGGGCGTACTTTTTCCGCGAGCTGATGCCGGTGCTCACCCCCATCGGGCTCGACCCGGCCCATCCCTTTCCCCGGGTGCTCAACAAAAGCCTCAATTTCGCCGTAGAGCTGGAGGGGCGGGACGCCTTCGGCCGCACGTCCGGCGTCGCCATCGTCCCGGCGCCGCGGGTGCTGCCGCGGGTGATCCGCCTGCCGCCCGAGATCGCCGGCTGCGAGCACGGCTTCGTGTTCCTGTCCTCCATCCTCCACGCCCACGTGGGGGAGCTGTTCGCCGGCATGAACGTGCTCGGCTGCTACCAGTTCCGGGTCACCCGCAACTCGGACCTGTTCGTGGACGAGGAGGAGATCAAGGACCTGCGCGCCGCCCTTCAGGGGGAGCTGGCCCATCGCCATTTCGGCGACGCCGTGCGGCTGGAGGTGGCGGACAGCTGCTCCCAGGCCATGGGGGAGTTCCTGCTGGAACAGTTCCGGCTCACCCCCGACGATCTGTACCAGGTAAACGGCCCGGTGAACCTGGTGCGGCTGATGGCCATCCCGGACCAGGTGGACCGGGCGGACCTCAAGTACAAGCCCTTCCTGCCGGGGCTGCCGAGGGAGCTTTCCAGGAAGCCCGCCGATCTGTTCGCGGCGATCCGCCGCGGCGACGTGCTCCTGCACCACCCTTTCCAGTCGTTCCAGCCGGTGGTGGACTTCGTCGAGCAGGCGGCCGAGGATCCCCAGGTGGTGGCCATCAAGCAGACCGTCTACCGCACCGGCACCGACTCGGCGCTGATGGAGGCCCTGGTGAACGCCGCCCGGCGCGGCAAGGAAGTCACCGCGGTGGTGGAACTGCTCGCCCGCTTCGACGAGGAGGCCAACATGCGTTGGGCCCAGCGGCTGGAGGAGGCGGGCGCCCACGTGGTCTACGGCGTGGTGCATCACAAAACCCACGCCAAGATGGCCATGGTGGTGCGCCGGGAGGAGGGAGGCCTGAGGCGCTACGTGCACTTGAGCACCGGCAACTACCACGCCCGCACCGCCCGCCTCTACACCGACTTCGGGCTGTTCACCTGCAACGAGGAGATCGGCGCCGACGTGAACGACGTGTTCATGCAGCTCACCGGGCTGGGCCGGGCGGGAAGGCTCAGGCACCTATGGCAGTCTCCCTTCACCCTGCACCACAACGTGCTGGCGGCGATCCGCAGAGAGACGGAGCACGCCCGGGCCGGCAAGCGGGCCCGCGTCATCGCCAAGATGAACGCGCTGCTGGAGCCGGCGGTGATCCAGGCCCTGTACGAAGCCTCCAACGCCGGCGTCAAGGTCGACCTCATCGTGCGCGGCGTCTGCGCCCTGCGCCCGGGCATCAAGGGGCTTTCCCACAACATCCGGGTGCGCTCCGTCATCGGCCGCCTCCTGGAGCACGACCGCATCTTCTACTTCCACAACGACGGGGCGCGGGACGTGTACCTGTCGAGCGCCGACTGGATGGAGCGCAACTTTTTCCGCCGCATCGAGGTCTGCTTTCCCCTGCTCGATCCCAAGCTCAAGCGTCGGGTGATCTCCGAGGGGCTCAAGCCCTACCTCAAGGACAACGTGCAGGCGTGGGACATGACCGCCGACGGCGCCTACCTGCGCCGGCGGCGGCGCCGGGCCCCCTACAGCGCCCAGGCCGCCCTGCTGGCCGAGCTGGCGGTGGTGCAGCACGAACCCCGGGCCTGACCCGGAGGGTTCACGATGGGGACAGGCACGGAAGTCGAGCTCAAGTTCCGGCTACCCCGGGAGGCCTGGGCCACCCTGCTCCACCATCCCGCCCTCGTCCGGGCAGCCCGCGGCCGAGGCCGCACCCAGCGCCTCTACAGCGTCTACTACGACACCCCGGAGCTGGACTTGGCCAAGAGCGGGATCGCCCTGCGCCTGCGGCGGGACGGGCGGCGCTGGATCCAGACGGTGAAGGCGGAGGGCCAGGTCTCGGGGGCCCTGCACCGGCGCAGGGAATGGGAGGCCCCGGTCCCGGACGGCGCCCTGGACCTCACGAAATTCGATGCTCCCGAGCTTGAAGGGCTGCTGGACGCGCCCGGGGTGCGGGAGCGCCTGAAGCCCGTGTTCGTCACCGATTTCCTGCGGCGGCGTCTGCCCCTCGCCTTCGACGATGGCACCCGCGCCGAGCTGGCCCTGGATTGGGGCGAGATCCGGGCGGATGGTCGCGGGGAACCCCTGACCGAGCTGGAGCTGGAGCTGGAGGCGGGGGAGGCGCGGGCGCTTTTCGCCTTGGCCCTGGAGCTCGCCCGGGCCTTGGCCCTGGAGGTGGAGGTGTTTAGCAAGGCGGAACGGGGCCTGCGGCTCGCCCAGGACCTGGGGCCGCCGGTGGTGAAGGCGCGCGCTCCGCGCCTGGACCCGGAAACGAGCGTAGAGGACGCCTTTCGTCGCGTTCTGGCGGGGTGCGTCGTCCAGCTACAGGGCAACGTGGAGGGCATGCGCCGCGGGCAAGACCCGGAGCATCTGCACCAGATGCGGGTGGCGCTGCGCCGGGCGCGCTCGGCCCTCGCCGCCTTTTCCCGGGCGATTCCCAAGCCCCTCACGGCGCCGGTGGGGGAGGAGCTCGAGTGGCTGACGGGCGAGCTCGGGCCGGCCCGGGATTGGGACGTGTTTCTCGCCGAGACCCTGCCGCTGGTCCTGGAAGCGTTTCCCGGTCACCAAGGGCTCAGGGCGCTACAAGAGACGGCCCAGGGCCTGCGGGACGAGGCCCATGCCCGGGCCCGGGACGCCACCCTCGGGTTTCGCTACCGGGGCCTCACCCTGGGCCTCGGCGCCTGGCTCGAAGCCTGCTCCTGGCGGGAGGGACTGGGCGAAGCCAGGCGGCGGGACGTGCAGGCGCCGGTCGCGCCTTTCGCCCGAGCGCTGCTTGCCCGGCGGCACCGGCGCTTCCTCAAGCGGGGCCGGCGCCACGAGCGCTTCTCGGTCCCCGAGCTGCACCGGCTGCGCATCGCCGGCAAAAAGCTCCGTTACGCCTGCGAGTTCTTCGCCGGCCTTTTTTCTGCCAGAGCGGCCCGCCCCTACATCGAGGCGCTGCGGCGGCTGCAGGACGTGCTGGGCGCCCTGAACGACGCGGCCGTGACCGAGGCGCTGCTCCTCCAGGTGACCGCCCGCGCATCCGATGCCCAAGTGACGGAAGGCGTCGATCTCGTCAGGGACTGGAGCCTGCAACAAGCCGTCCGGCGCCGCCGGGCGCTGCCCGAGGCCTGGAATCGCTTCGTGGAGTGCGAGCCGTTTTGGGAATAATTAAAGAAATGTAGAGGAGTCGCCGATGGAGCTGATTCTCTGGCGTCACGCCGAGGCCGAAGCGGGAGGCGCCGACCTGGAGCGGGCCTTGACCGGCAAAGGGCTCAAGCAGGCGAAGCGGGTCGGCGCCTGGCTGCGGGCCCGGTTGCCCGGGGATGCCCGGGTGCTGGCGAGCCCCGCCCGGCGCGCCCAGCAGACCGCGGCGGCCCTGACCGAACGCTTCGAGACGGCGGCGGCCGTCGGGCCGGGCGCCTCCCCCGGGTCGATCCTGGCCGCCACCGGCTGGCCCCGGGAAGAGGGGCTGGTGGTGGTGGTGGGCCACCAGCCCACCCTGGGCCAGGTGCTGGCGCGGCTGCTCGCCGGCCAGGACGGGGAATGGCGCATCAAGAAGGGCGCCCTCTGGTGGCTGCGGCTCACGCCGCGTCCCGAGGGAGCCGAGGTTTTGGTGCGGGCGGTGATCGGGCCGGATCTGGTGGATGCCTAGGAGGCGGCGCGCAGCGCCGCTTCCTGTTCCAGGATTTCCAGGTCAAGGTTCAGGTGCTTCCACTCCAGCCGCTCCTCCTCCAGGGCGCGGGCGGTCAGGGGGTTTTGCGCGAGCCAGTGCCGGGGCACGACCACCTGGAAGCCTCCTTTTCCCCGGCGCGCGTGGATGGGGGGAGGATCCACCGGCCGCCGGTTGCGGTGCACGAGGGCCGCGAGCCGCAAGGCCAGCATCTCGAGAACCTCCGCCTCCTGGGCGAGCTGCCCCTGCAACTTCTTGAGGGAACCCCGGTGGCCCAGGACCAGCCGGGACAGCCGCTCCTGCTCCCTTCTGGAGAAGCCCGGCATGTCGGCGTAGCGCAGGATGTAGGCGGAGTGCTTGTGGTAGCCGCTATGGGCCACCGAAATCCCCACCTCGTGGAGCTTCGCCGCCCAGTCGATGAGCTTGAGCTCCACCTCCCGGTCGCAGGCGATCCCGTCCAGGAGCTCGGAGGCCAGGGTCACCGCCAGCTTCGCCACCCGCCGGGCCTGGGGCGCGTCCACGTGGTAGCGCTGCATGAACTGGTTGACCGTCACGTCGCGCATGTCCTGGTGGTGGAAGCGGCCCAGCAGGTCGTAGAGCAGGCCTTCCCGCAGGGCGCCCGCGGCGGGCGTCAAGCGCTCGATCCCGAGCTCCGAGATGACGGCGTTGAGAATCGCGAATCCGCCCGGCAGGACCGGGGCCCGGTCGGGGCGCAGGCCTGGCAGGGCGAGCTTGCCCACGTCGCCCGCTTTGAGGAGGGCGCCCCGCAGCCATTCCAGCCCCTCGGCGGTAATCTCGGCGCCTGCGCCCGCTGCCGAGAGCATGTCTCCGACGGCGCGCACGGTGCCCGAGGAGCCGTAGGCCACCTGCCAGTGCCCGGGGCCGAACTCCCCGGCGATGGTGGCGAGCTCGGCGCAGGCGGCCAGCTCCGCTTCCTTGAGCGCCGCTTTGGTGATCTTGCCCTCGGGAAAGAAGCGCAGGCTCCAGGAGACGCAGCCCATGTACAGGCTTTCCAGCTTGAGGGCCTGCCAGCGCCGGCCGATGATGAATTCGGTGGAGCCGCCGCCGATGTCCACCACCAGGCGCTTGTCCCCGGAGGCGGGCAGCCCGTGGGCCACGCCCAGGTAGATGAGCCGCGCCTCCTCGCGCCCGGCCACCACCTCGATGGGAAAGCCGAGGGCCTGCTGCGCGGCCCGCAGGAATTCTTCCGCGTTCTTGGCCACCCGCAGGGTGTTGGTGCCCACCGCCCGCACGGTGTGGGAAGGCAGGCCCCGCAGGCGCTCGCCGAAGCGGCTCAGGCAGGCGAGGGCCCGCTCCCGGGACGCCTGGTCGAGGCACTTGTCGGGGCCGAGCCCGGCCGCTAGCCGCACCGGCTCGCGCAGGGAGTCTAGGGGGTAGAGCTGATCGCCTACGACCCGGGCAATCTGCAGCCGGAAGCTGTTGGAGCCCAGGTCGACGGCGGCCAGGGTGGCGTAGCTCTCTCCCATGGCGGGACGGGCTACTGGCCCAGCGTTTCGCGCTCGATCTCCTCAATCGCCACGTGGCGCACGTCCTTGCCCTTCACCAGGTACACCACGTACTCGGCCATGTTCTTGGCGTGGTCGCCGATGCGCTCGATGGCCTTGGCGATGAACAGGATCTCCAGGGACGTGGAGATGGTGCGCGGGTCTTCCATCATGAAGGTGATGAGCTGGCGCAGGATGGCGCGGAACTCGTCATCCACCTGGGCGTCGCGCTTGATCACGTTCATGGCGGTGGCGACATCGAGGCGGGCGAAGGCGTCCAGGGCCTCCCGCAGCATGCCGATGGCGATCTCGGCCACGTGCCGGATCTCGCCGAAGCGCGGCATGTGCAGCCGGTCGCTCTGGTAGATGAGCTTCGCCATGCGGGCGATCTTTTCCGCCTCGTCGCCGATGCGCTCCAGGTCGGTGATGGTTTTCACCACCGCCATCACCATGCGCAGGTCGATGGCGGCGGGCTGGCGGCGGGCGATGATCTGGGAGCAGTCCTCGTCGATCTCCACCTCCAGGGCGTTGACCCGGTGGTCGTCGACGATTACCTGCTCCATCAGGTCTCGATTACCGGTGGTGAGGGCCTCGATGGCGCGCTGGATCTGGCTTTCCACGAGTCCCCCCATCTGCAACACCTGGGTGCGGATCGCCTCCAGCTCGGCGTCGAACTGCTTGTAGGTATGCTCCGATGTGCCTATTTTCGTCATGGTAAACCCCGGCTAAGGGAAGGTTAGCCCCCCAATGTGACAGCCGTGTTGCGTCCCGGGGCCTCCATGCGCTGCACGCCCCGGGCGGTGGCGAGCAGCAGCAGGTCCGCCCGGCGGCGGGCGAAAATGCCGTTCGCCACCACCCCGGGGATCTGGTTGATCTCCGACTCCAGAGCCGGGGGATCGAGGATCACGAGCCCGCGCACGTCCAAGATCACGTTGCCGTTGTCGGTCACGAAGCCTTGGCGCCACTCGGGGATGCCTCCCAGTTTCGCCAGCTCCCGGGCGACAAAGCTGCGCGCCATGGGGATCACCTCCACCGGCAAGGGGAACTTCCCCAGCACGTCCACCAGCTTGGACTCGTCGGCGATGCACACGAAGGTCTCGGCCACCGCCGCCACGATCTTCTCCCGGGTGAGCGCTCCGCCCCCACCCTTGATCATGGTGAGGTGGCGCGTTACTTCGTCGGCTCCGTCCACGTACAGGGGCAGCACGTCCACGCCGTTCAGGTCCACCACGGGGATGCCCGCCTCCTTCAGGCGCCGCTCGGTGGCCGCCGAGCTTGCCACCGCGGCTTCGATGCGGGACTTGAGCAGCTTCAGCTCATCGATGAAGAAGTTGACCGTGGAACCGGTGCCCACGCCGATGACGGCGCCGTCGGGCACGAGCTTCGCCGCCTCCTGGGCGGCGGCGCGCTTGAGGGCGTCCTGAGAGAGGGTGGGCTGGGTCATTCTGGGGACCTTCACGGTAGAATAGCTGCAACCGATGGCGATTGCAAAAGCGCCGCGCTCCGGGCTCTATGCTGGCATGAACGACGACTATCTCGAACGCATCCTGACGGCCCAGGTCTACGACGTGGCCCGGGAGTCCCCCCTGGAGCGGGCGAGCCTGCTGTCCGAGCGGCTGGGCAATTCCCTGCTGCTCAAGCGGGAGGACATGCAGGAGATCTTCTCGTTCAAGCTGCGGGGCGCCTACAACAAGATGGTGAAGCTCGCCCCGGCCCAGCTCGAGCGCGGGGTCATCGCCTCCTCGGCCGGCAACCACGCCCAGGGCGTGGCCCTGGCGGCCCAGAAGCTCGGCTGCAGGGTGGTCATCGTCATGCCCGTCACCACCCCGCCCATCAAGGTGGCGGCGGTGAGGAACCGCGGCGCCGAGGTGGTGCTTCACGGCGACTCCTACGACGAGGCCTACACCCGGGCCCGGGCCCTCGCGGAGGAGCACGGCTACGCCTTCGTCCATCCCTACGACGACCCAGATGTGATTGCCGGCCAGGGCACCATCGGCATGGAAATCCTGTGGCAGCACCCCAAGCCCATCCACGCCATCTTCGTGCCGGTGGGGGGCGGCGGGCTCGTTTCCGGCATCGGCACCTACGTGAAGCGGCTGCGACCCGACATCCGCATCCTGGGGGTGGAGCCAGTGGACGCCGACGCCATGCACCGCTCCCTCAAGGCGGGGCGCCGGGTGCGCCTCGACCAGGTGGGGCTGTTCGCCGACGGGGTGGCGGTCAAGGAAGTGGGCGAGGAGACCTTTCGGCTCTGCCGGCGCTGCGTGGACGAGGTGATCCTGGTGGACACCGACGCCCTGTGCGCGGCCATCAAGGACGTGTTCGAGGACACCCGCTCCATCCTGGAGCCGGCCGGGGCGCTGGCGGTCGCCGGCGCCAAGGCCTACGTCGCCCGGGAGAAAATCCGGGGCGAGACCCTGGTGGCCATCGCCAGCGGGGCCAACATGAATTTCGACCGGCTGCGCTTCGTCGCCGAGCAGGCGGAGCTGGGCGAGCAGCGGGAGGCGGTGCTGGCGGTCACCATTCCCGAGCGTCCCGGCAGCTTCCGCACCTTCTGCTCCCTGATCGGACCGCGCAACATCACCGAGTTCAACTACCGCTATGCCGATCCCCAGGAGGCCCACGTGTTCGTCGGGGTGTCGGTGCACGACCGGGACGAGACCCGGGAGCTGGTACGAACGCTGGAGGACCACGGCCTCAAGACCCTGGACCTCTCGGACAACGAGATGGCCAAACTCCACATCCGCCACCTGGTGGGGGGGCACGCCCCGGTGGTGGACAACGAAATCCTCTATCGCTTCGAGTTTCCCGAGCGGCCGGGGGCGCTCATGAAGTTCCTGAACAGCATGGGGCGCAACTGGAACATCACCCTGTTCCATTACCGCAACCACGGGGCCGATTACGGGCGGGTGCTGGTGGGGATGCAGGTGCCGCCCGAGGAAAAGGGGGCGTTCCGCGCCTTCCTGGACCAGCTCGGCTACCGCTACTGGAACGAGAGCGACAACCCGGCCTACCGGCTGTTTCTCGGCTGAGCCGCTTCCGAAGCCCATGGACGTCCGCCGCCCGAACGATTCCGCCCCTGCCCCCCTCCAACAGGCGGAAATGCCGAAGAGGAGGAGGGCATGAGACACGGGGGGCAGCGTCCGCGGGGGACGCGCTGGCTGGCGGGGGCGGCCGCGCTGTTAATCGCCGGCGCGCTCTTTACCCTGCCCGCCCGGGCGGGGGGCGACGAGGACTTCATGGCGGCGCGGGAGGCGTTCCGCACCGGGAACGCGGCGCAGCTCGCCCAGCTCTCCGCCAGGCTGAAAGACCACGTCCTCTATCCCTACGTGGCCTATTACCGCCTGCGCATGGGTCTGGATCAGGCCACTGCCGACCAGGTCCAGGCGTTCGTCGAGACCTACCGGGATTCCGACGTCTCCCGGCGGCTCCAGGCCGACTGGCTGCGGCTGCTGGGGGACAGGGGACGCTGGGAACAGTTCCGCCGGGAGTACGCCCGCTACGGCGGGGACGAGATCGACTTGCGCTGCTACGCCTTCCAGGCCGCCCTGCGGGCCGAGGGGTTCGATGCGCTCCGGGAGGCGAAGCCCCTGTGGTTCACCGCCCGGGAAATGCCGGACGCCTGCGTTCCCGTGTTCGAAGCCCTGGTCTCCGGCGGTCTCCTGACGGAGGAGGACATCTGGGCCCGGATGAGGCTCGCCCTGGCGGCGGGCAAGACCAGCCTCGCCGCCGCCATCGGCGCCTACCTGCCCCCGGGGCGGGGGATTCCCGCCAAGACCCTGAGGGCGGTGGCGGAGCGGCCCGAACGCTACGTCCAGCGCCTGGGGGCGCGCACCGCCCGTCGGGCCGACCGGGAGCTCACCCTCTTCGCCCTCCAGCGGCTCGCCCGCATTGATCCCGCCCATGCGGCGGGCTATTGGAGGAAGCTCGAGTCCGAGTTTCCCGTGGAGGACCGATCGTTTCTCTGGGGGCAGTTGGGCCGGGCGGCGGCCCTAACCCACCGCCCCGAGGCCCTCGACTACTTCCGCGAGGCCGGCGACCTGGAGGGCCAGGACGACCTCCTCGCCTGGAAGGCCCGGGCGGCGTTGCGGGCGCAGGCCTGGCCCGCTGTCCTGGAGGCGATCGAGGCCATGTCGGCGGCCGGACAGGGACAGGCCGCCTGGCTGTACTGGCGGGCCCGGGCGCTCCAGGGCCTAAAGCGGGAGGCGGAAGCCGCCCAGGTGCTGGCCCGTTTGGCGGGGGAGCACGGCTTCTATGGGCTGCTGGCCGCGGAGGCCTTGGGCGGCGGGCTTTCCTTGGGGGCGCCGGCCTACCGCCCGACCCGGGCCGAGGTGGCCGCGATCGAACGGCTGCCCGGCATCCGCCGGGCGCTGGCCTTGCTGAGCCTCGAGCAACGCATCGACGGCACCCGGGAGTGGGACCACGCGATCCGGGATTTCGACGATCGCCAGCTCCTGGCGGCGGCAGAACTCGCCCGCCAGCGCGGCCTCTGGGAGCGGGCCATCCACACGGCCGAGCGCACCCGGCAGGAGCATGACCTGAGCCTGCGTTACCTAGCGCCGTACCGGGAAAAGCTCCAAGCAATGGCCCGGGAAATGGGCCTGGAGGAAGCCTGGGTGTATGGCCTGATCCGCCAGGAGAGCCGCTTCGTGCCCAACGCCCGCTCCAGCGCCGGTGCGGCGGGGCTCATGCAGCTCATGCCAGACACCGCCCGCTGGGTGGCACGGCAGTTGGGAATCAAGTCCTACCGCCGCGCCCTAGCGGGGGAGATCGAGACCAACCTCACCCTGGGGATGTATTACCTCAAGCACGTTTCCGAGCGGCTCGACGGCCATCCGGTGCTTGCTTCCGCCGCCTACAACGCGGGCCCGCGCCGCGCCCAGAGCTGGCGCAGCGAGCAGCCCATGGAAGGAGCGGTCTACGCCGAGACCATTCCCTTCAACGAGACCCGGGGCTACGTCCAGAAGGTGATGGCCAACACCCAGTACTACGCGGCGCTGCTGGGCCGAGGGGGCCTGCCCTTGCTCCAGCGCCTCGGCACCATTCCCGCCAAGGGGGCCTTGGATTCCTCGGCGTCCGAGGACGAGCCTTGAAACTCGGACGTTTGTACAATTCCACTTTTCTTCCGCTTCATCTCCCATGTCCGATGCCAACAACATGAAGCTGGAAAGGGTCTGCGTGATCGGCGGCGGCGGTTTCGTCGGCCGGCACATCGTCCATCTGCTGGCGGCCGAGGAGATCCAAGTGCGGGTGCCCACTCGGCGCCGGGAGCGGGTCAAGGACGAGCTGATCCTGCTCCCCACGGTGGACGTAATGGACGCGGACGTGCACGACCCGGGCACCCTGGACCGCCTGATCGCGGGCAGCGACGCGGTGATCAACCTGGTGGGCATCCTGCACGAGGAACGGCGCGGGGACTTCCAGCGGGTGCATGTGGAGCTGCCGGCCAAGATCATGGAGGCGTGCCGGCTGAACGGCGTCAAGCGCTACCTGCACATGAGCGCCTTGAACGCGGACCCGGCGGGCCCCAGCGCCTACCTGCGCTCGAAAGGGGAGGCCGAGAAGCTGGTGCGGGGGAGCGGCCTCGACTGGACCATTTTCCGCCCTTCGGTCATTTTCGGCCGGGGGGACACCTTCCTCACCCTGTTCGCCCGGCTCCTGCGCTTCGTCCCGGTGGTGTTTCTCGCCTGCCCCGACGCCCGCTTCCAGCCGGTATGGGTGGAGGACGTGGCGCGGGCGTTCGTCCACAGCCTGCGGGACCGCCGCACCGTGGGGGAGGCCTACGACCTGTGCGGCCCCAAGATCTACACGCTGCGGGAGCTGGTGGCCTACGCGGGCCGGGTGAGCGGGCACCCGCGGCCCATCGTGGGGCTGCCGGATCGCCTGTCCTACCTGCAGGCGACCCTCATGGAATGGCTGCCCGTGAAGCTCCTCACCCGAGACAACTATCACTCCATGCAGGTGGCGAGCGTCTGCCACTGCGATTTTCCCGAAGTCTTCGGGATCCGCCCCGCGGCGCTGGAGGCGATTGCTCCCGAGTATCTCGGCGGGTGGCATCCCCGGGCCCGCTACATGTTCTTCCGCTACCGCGCCCGGCGGTGACTCGGCGCCGCAGAGCGGCTGGGGCGGGGAGGGGCGCCGGGAGCCCGAGGCGTATAGGCGTCTAGCCGTGAAGGTTTACCAAGTGGGCGGATCGGTGCGGGATGAGTTGCGAGGGGTGCGCCCCGGACTCGGCGCCGCAGAGCGGCTGGGGCGGGGAGGGGCGCCGGGAGCCCGAGGCGTATAGGCGTCTAGCCGTGAAGGTTTACCAAGTGGGCGGATCGGTGCGGGATGAGTTGCTCGGGCTCCCAGTTCAGGACCGGGACTACGTGGTGGTCGGCGCCACCCCGGAAGAGATGGAGCGGCTGGGTTACCGCCCGGTGGGCAAGGATTTCCCCGTCTTCCTCCATCCCGACACCCAGGAGGAGTACGCCCTGGCGCGCACCGAACGCAAGGTAGCCAGGGGCTACAAGGGGTTCGAGTTCTACACCGCGCCAGACGTGACCCTGGAGCAGGATCTCGCCCGGCGGGACCTTACCATCAACGCCATCGCCAAGGACGAAGCGGGAAACATCATCGATCCGTTCGGCGGCGTGGCGGACTTGAAGGCGGGCATTCTCCGCCACGTAGGGCCCGCCTTCGTCGAGGACCCAGTACGCATCCTGCGGGTGGCCCGCTTCGCCGCCCGTTTCGGTTTCCGGGTGGCGCCGGAGACCCTGGCCCTCATGGGGGAGATGGTGGCCAACGGCGAAGTGGACCACCTGGTCCCCGAACGGGTGTGGCAGGAGCTCTCCCGGGGCCTCATGGAGAAAACCCCTTCCCGCATGTTTTACGTGCTGCGGGAGTGCGGCGCCCTTGCCCGCATCCTGCCGGAGGTGGACGCCCTGTTCGGCGTGCCCCAGCCTCTGGAGCATCACCCGGAAGTGGACACCGGGGTGCACACGATGATGGTGATCGACCAGGCGGCGGCCCGGGGGTATTCCCTCCCGGTGCGCTTCGCCGCCCTCACCCACGACCTAGGCAAAGCCCTGACGCCCCGGGACCAGTGGCCCCACCACTACGGCCACGAAGCGAAAAGCGCCGCCCTGGTGCAGCAGGTGTGCGAGCGCCTGAAGGCCCCCAACGACTGCCGGGAGCTGGCGGTCCTCGCCGCGCGCCACCACGGCACGGTGCACCGGGCCCTGGAATTGAAGCTTGCAACGATGCTCGACCTGCTCCAGGCCGCCGACGCCTTCCGCCGGCCGGAGCGCTTCGAGGCCCTGCTCAAGGCGTGCTCCGCGGACTTCCACGGCCGGCCCGGCTACGCCGAGCGCCCCTACCCCCAGGCGGACCGGCTGCGCTTGGCCCTCGCCGCGGCCAGCGGGGTGGACGCCGGAGCCATCGCCCGGGAGGCGGGCGAGCCGAGGAAAATCGCCGAGCGCCTGCGCCAGGCGAGGCTCCGCGCCATCCGCGAGGCCCTCGCGGGGGAGCCGCCCCTCAAGTGAAGAGGAACACCAGCAGGGTGAGCAGCAGGGACAGGAGGAGGGTGGAGCTGAAGGGGAAGTAGTACTCCCGCCCTTCCCGCTGGAGGCGCACGTCCCCGGGCAGGCGTCCCAGACCTAAGCGGGCGAGCAGCGGCGTGAGCGCCCCCAGCAGGGCGAGGGCGACGATCACCGTGATCAGCCATTTCAGCATGGGCGCGTTCCCGGACCTGGATTTTCGACTATGGTAGGCGGTTCGGGGAAAATGCGCATCCGCCGTTCTTCCTTTTCGACGGAGACAGAGCATCGATGATCCATCTCTACACTTGGAGCACGCCCAACGGCCGCAAGGTTTCCATCATGCTGGAGGAGACGGGCCTGCCCTATGCGGTGCACCCGGTCAACATCGGCCAGGGCGAGCAGTTCAAGCCGGAGTTCCTCGCCCTCAATCCCAACGGCAAGATCCCGGCCATCGTGGACGAGGACGGCCCCGGCGGAGGGACCTTTTCCCTCTTCGAGTCCGGTGCCATCCTGATCTACCTGGCGGAGAAGAGCGGGAGTTTTCTGCCCTCGGCGCCCCGCCGCCGCTACCAGGTGCTGCAATGGCTCATGTTCCAGATGGCGGGCGTGGGCCCTTTCTTCGGCCAAGCCCACCATTTCCTGCGCTACGCCCCGGAACCGATTCCCTACGCCATAGAGCGCTACCGCAAGGAAACCCGGCGGCTCTACGGCGTGATGGACGGGGAGCTCGGGAAGCGGGCGTACCTGGCGGGCGAGGAATATTCCATCGCGGACATCGCCACCTACCCTTGGGTAGCGCGCCACGAGTGGCATCAGGTAGATCTCGAGGAATTTCCCTACGTGAAGCGCTGGTTCGACGCCATCGGCGCCCGGCCGGCGGTGCAGCGAGGAATGAAGGTGCCCGCCTGACGTTGGAAGGTGAAAAAAATGAGAAGAGGCAACCCGCCGGGTTGCCTCTTCCTCGTCCGCCACTCCCGTTCGGTCAGGAGGCGGGCTTTTCTTCCTTCTTGGGCTTTTTCTTAGCGGCCTTCTTTTGCGCCTTCTTTTCGGCAGCCGTGCCCGCTTTCTCGGCCTTCTTCTCTTCCTTATGCTCCATCTTCGGCTCTTTCATCTGGGCTCGCTCCGGTTGCGCGGGAGTGGCCGGCGTCGCGGGGGTAGCCGGTTGCGCGGGCTGCTGGTCCTTGGATGCGGGGCTGGCCGGGGTGGCGGGCGTTGCCGGCGTCGCCTGGGCGAGGGCAAGACTCGGTGCGACGATGATCAGGACGGCGGCGGCGATGCGACGCAAGGTATGCATACGATTCCTCCTTTGCGGATGACGTGGACAACCCACGTGTTCCCAATAACGCCAGCGGACTTCCGTCGTTGACCATCGTGCCGCCGGCACAAAGAAAAAACCCTGCCGGGCAGCGCCCGGCAGGGCCTCGGTTCCGCTGCAGCCGCCGGCGAAGCTTAGGCGGCCTTCTTCTTCGCCGCTACGGCCTTGGCGGTAATGGCCGTCACGTTGGCTTCGGTGAGCTCCGCCATCTGCTTGGCCGCCTTCGACAGGGTGTCGTAGGCGTTGGTGGCGGCGGACACCGCCGACTTCATCGCGGCCACCGCGGCGTCCGCGCCGAGGCCGGCGGGGGCGGTCTTCGCCGCCTGCTCGAGGGCCGCGATCAGCTCCTGGTTGGCCTCCACGATGCGCTCTTCCGCCAGCTTGGCCAGCTCCGTCTGGGTTTGCACGGCCACCTCGTACACGCTGCGGGCGAAGGCGGTCGCCCTCTCCAGTTGCGGCTCCGCGATGGCGGTTTGCGCCGCCACCAGGTCCTTCACGTCCTTGACCTCGACCCAGGTCTTGGCCGCCCGGGCCCCCTCCGCGATGGCGGTCTTGGCCGCCGAGAGGTTGAGCTCCACCAGACGCTCCGCGCCGGCGAGGGCGATGTTGGCCGCCTGGACGGCGGTCTCCAGGTTGGCGCGGTTCAGCGCCACGAATTTGTCAGCGACGTTCACCATGGCAATCTATCTCCTTGTCAAAGTCTGCGTCCACGTTGCTCCGACGCAGCCCGGGTATCGTTATGCTGCATCGCAACAAGATCCATTGTACCGATGGCTAGAGAAAAGTCAAGAAAAATTTGTGCGACGCAGCAAAAAAGTCACGGAGAAAAGAGAGCTACCAAAGTTTCAGTGACTTAGGCTTATGGAACTAGCACCGCCGCCCCCTGGAGGCGCCCCTGGCGGAGCCTTGCCAGAGCCTCGTTGGCCTGCTCCAGGGGCAGGGGCGTGGCGTGGGTGCGCACCGGGACTTTCGGCGCCAGGGCGAGGAACGCTTCCGCGTCCCGGCGGGTGAGGTTGGCCACCGACTGGATGCGCCGCTCGCCCCACAGGATCCGATAGGGGAAGCTGGGGATGTCGCTCATGTGGATGCCGGCGCACACCACCGTTCCACCCTTGGCTAGGCTCCTGAGGGCCATCGGGACCAGGGCTCCCACCGGGGCGAAGAGGAGGGCTGCATCCAGGGGCGCCGGGGGAGCCTCCTCGGCTGCCCCCGCCCATACCGCGCCGAGGGCGAGGGCGAAGCGCTGGCTGTCCCTGTCCTCCGGCCGGGTAAAGGCGTAGACCTCCCGGCCCTGGTGGCGCGCCACCTGGGCGATCAGGTGGGCGGCGGCGCCGAAGCCGTAAAGCCCTAAGCGCCGGGCGTCGCCGGCCATCTCCAGGGCCCGGTAGCCGATCAAGCCGGCGCACAGGAGGGGCGCCGCCTCCACGTCCGAGTACTCCGGGGGAAGGGGGAAGCAGTAGCGCTCGTCAGCCACGGTGTACTCGGCGTACCCCCCGTCTAGGTGATAGCCGGTGAACCGGGCCGCGTCGCACAGGTTTTCCCGGCCGGAGCGGCAATAGGCGCACGCTCCGCAGGTGGAGCCGAGCCAGGGGATACCGACCCGCTGGCCGGGTGTGAAGCGCTCGACACCTTTGCCCAGGGCTTCGACAGTGCCCACGATCTCGTGCCCCGGGATCAGGGGGAGCTTGGGGTCGGGCAGTTCCCCGTCCACCACGTGGAGGTCCGTCCGGCAGACGCCACACGCTTGTATTCGCACGAGAATTTTCCCTGGCCCGGGTTCGGGGACCGGCAGCTCCACGGGGACCAGCGGATGGCCCGGGATTTGCAATTGCATCCCATGCATCTTGCGGTTCCGATCCCCTTGCCCCATATGAGCCCTCCTTCCTGGCCGACGTTGAAGATCTTAGACGCCAAGCCCCCCGAGCGCCAGGCGCCTGCCGGGACAGGCTCGGCCCTGGAGGCGCTCCGGGACGGGATGGGGCCGTTTCCGGTCGAAGGGGCCGAGGAGAAACTCCACAACTTGCACCGGCTCTACCTCACCCTGATCCACACCAACCAGCTCATCGTCCGGGCTCGGGACCCGGATACCCTGTTTCGGGAGATTTGCCGCATCGCTGTGGAGCACGGCGGGATGAAGCTCGCCTGGGTGGGGCTCCTGGACCCCGCTTCGGGCGAGGTGCGGCCAGTGGTCCACGCCGGCGGGGGCGAGGACTTCCTGGACCAGGTGCGCATCCACGCCGACGCCTCCCGGCCGGCGGGAAGGGGATCTGGCGGCGACGCCTTACGGGAGGGACGGGTGGTGACCGGAGTCTGCGACGGAACCGGGGCAGAAGGTGGCCGGCTGTCCATCGACGAGTGCCTGGCGTCGGTCTCCCTGCCCCTGCGGCGAGGGGGTCGGGTGATTGGCTGCCTCAACCTCTACGCCGACCGGCTGGATCTCTTCGATGCCCAGGGGGTGGAGTTGCTGGGCGAGATGGCCGCAGACATCTCTTTCGCCCTCGACAATATCGAGGGGGAGGCCCAGCGTCGGCAGGCGGAGCGGGAGCTGCGCACCCTGTCCCAGGCGGTGGAAAGCTGCGGCAGCGTCATTTTCATCACCGACTACCGGGGGGTGATCGAATACGTGAATCCCAAGTTCACCGAAGTCACCGGCTTCACCCCGGAGCAGGCCATCGGCCGCAGCGCCCGGTTCCTCACCGCCCGGGGCCCTTCCCGGGCCCTGTACCAGGAAATGTGGCAGGCGGTGAACGAGGGACGGGAGTGGCACGGAGAGGTGCGCAACCGCACCCCGGACGGGGGACTAGGCTGGTGCATGCTCACCGTTGCGCCGGTGCGGGGAGAGGGGGGCGAGGTGAGCCACTTCGTCGCGGTGGCGGAGGACATCAGCGAGCGCAAGGCTTCCCAGGCCCAGGTGGAGCGGCTGGCCTTCTACGATCCGGTCACGGAGCTGCCCAACCGCAGCCTGTTCTCAGACCGGGTGGACCAGGCGGTGGCCGGCGCCCGGCGCAGCGGGGAGCGGGTGGCGGTCCTGTTCATGGACCTGGACCGGTTCAAGGAAATCAACGACTCCCTCGGCCACGAAGCGGGCGACCGGATGCTGCGGGAGGTGGGGGAGCGGCTTCGCGCCTGCGTGCGCCCGAGCGACACGGTGGCCCGCTTGGGGGGCGACGAGTTCGGGCTGCTGCTCACTCAGTTGGGGGCGTCCCGGGACGCGGCCGTGGTGGCGGAGAAGGTCTTGCGGGCCTTTACCCGGCCGTTTCGCATCGACGCCCACGAGGTGTTTTCCTCCCCTAGCATCGGCATCGCCGTGTTCCCCGCTGACGGCACCGACTGCGACACCCTGCTCAAGAACGCCGATGCCGCCATGTACCAAGCCAAGGAAGGACGCAACATGTACCGCTTCTTCACCCCCGAGCTCAACGCCACGGCGGTGCGGCGCCTGGAGCTGGAAGGGGCCATCCGGCGGGGGCTCGAGCGGGGGGAGTTCCAGGTCCACTACCAGCCCCAGGTGGACCTGGTGACGGAAAGCATTGTGGGCGTCGAGGCCCTCGCCCGCTGGCGGCATCCCCAGCGGGGGCTGGTGCCCCCGGCCGAGTTCATTCCCCTTGCGGAGGAGACCGGCCTCATCGTGCCGCTCGGCGAATTCGTCCTGGCCCAGGCATGCCGGGACGCGCGCCTCTGGAGCGAGCGCTACCTCCTAGCGCCCCGGGTGGCAGTCAACGTCTCGGCCCGCCAGTTCTGGCACGGAGACATTCTGCGGGCAGTGGGGTCGGCCCTCGGCACGAGCGGCCTGGATCCTTCCCGGCTGGAACTGGAGCTCACCGAAAGCGTGCTGATGAAGGACGCGGAAAGGACGGTGGCGAGCCTCAGGGAACTGAAGGCGCTGGGGGTTGGCCTGGCCATCGACGATTTCGGCACTGGGTACTCCTCTTTGAGCTATCTCAAGCGCTTCTCCATCGACGCCTTGAAGATCGACCGCTCGTTCGTGCGCGACATCGCCGACGATCCGGACGATGCCGCCATCGTGACCGCCATCATCGCCATGGCCCGGCGCCTGCGGTTGCGGGTGATCGCCGAAGGGGTGGAAGACGAGGGGCAGAAGCGCTTCCTGCTGGAGAACGGATGCCGGGAGGGGCAGGGCTTCCATTTCGCCCGGCCCATGCCCCTGGAGGAGCTGCTAGGGTACCTGGACCGGCACGGCGCGCAATCCCTGCCGCGCTGATCCCGTCCGGGATCAATTGCTCCGGCTGTGCTTCTTCAGGAAGGCGAGGATGGCCTCCAGGTCCAGCTCCACCGCGTTTTTAGGGCTGGAGGGGCCGCCTTCGATGGTGCCGTGCCAGGCGAGGTAACGGCGCATCCGATCCACCACCGCCGGCCATTCCTTGGCCGTGTGCCGTCGGGGGTCGGGGGTGGCATGGCACTGGGAGCAGGCCAGCTCGAACGCCTGCCCCTCGGGGGTGGCGAGATCGGGGTAGCGGCGGGGGTCGATGGCCTGCTGCCCGTGTTTCTTGAGATAAGCGATTAGGAGCTTCTTCTCTGCCGCCGTGGGGGCCTCGACTTCCCCCATGAGGTCTTTCATCAACGGGCCCAGGTTGCCCTTGCCCTCCATGCGCCATACCATCCGGTCCACGATGGCGGGCCAGTCGGCGGCCGTGTGCATGGCGGGGCTCGGCAGATGATGGCACTGGACGCAGTAGCGCTTGAGCAGCCGGGCTCCTTCCGACCGGGGCTCGGGCAGCGTGGCCGGATCGGGCCCCGGGGGCAGGATGCGGCGCAGCAGGTTACCGTGAACCGTCTGATCCCAGCGCTGGGAATACCGGGCCTCCAGGGGGCTCACCGGGGTCGCTTGGGCTTTGGACGGGGGAAGCTCCCCGGCCGCGAGATTCCCGCCGGTCAATGCGGCTCCGAGGAGGGCGGCGAGTACTCGGGCGCTGCGCACGGCTCACATCCTGATGGTGTTCCGCCTGTCAAGTTACCACAACCGTCTTTGCCCCGGACAGTCTACGCATTAATCGCCCCAAGTTTTCGATGAGCAAGCCCCGTAGAATCAGGCATCGCTTACTTTACCAATAGCTTTTTGGCTACGGTGGCGCGCCATGGCGATCATGATTCTCGGGAAGGATGGGCAACTAGGCTGGGAGCTCCAGCGCGCCTTCTCGCCCCTAGGACCGGTGACGTCCTTGGGCCGTGCCGAGCTGGATCTAGCCGATGCCGATGCCATTCGCCGCGCCGTGCGCGCGATCGCTCCGGCACTGGTGGTGAACGCGGCCGCCTACACGGCGGTGGACCGGGCCGAAGCCGAGCCGGACCTCGCCCGGGCGGTCAACGCCGCCGCGCCCGGCGTCCTGGCGGAGGAATGCGTCCGCCTGGGCGCGGCCCTCATCCACTACTCCACCGATTACGTCTTCGACGGAGCCCGGCGCGTGTCCTATCGGGAAACCGACACGCCTAACCCGCTCAACGTGTATGGGCGCACCAAGCTGGAGGGGGAGCGGGCGGTACAAGCCGCCGGGGGGGTGCACGTGATCTTCCGCACCGCGTGGGTCTACGCGGCCCGGGGAAGGAATTTTCTGCTCACCATCCGACGGCTTTCCAACGAGCGGGAGGCGCTTCAGGTGGTGGACGACCAAGTGGGGTGTCCCACCTGGGCGCGGCTTTTGGCCGAGGCCACCGCCCGGGTGGTGCGGGCGAGCCGCGTCGTGGAAACCCGAGACGCCGGCTGGCTAAGGGAGCGTAGTGGCCTCTACCACTTGGCCTGCGGCGGCGAGACTTCCTGGTGCGGCTTCGCTCGGGCCATCGTGGCCCAAGTGCCGGGGGCGCGGCCCGTGCCAGTCCATCCCATCCCCACGTCGGCGTATCCCACGCCCGCCCGGCGGCCCGCCTATTCGGTGCTCAACTGCGACAAGGCGCTCCAGGTCTTCGGCCTGAGGCTACCCTCCTGGGACGAGGGCTTGAGGCTATTCGCCGCGGACATGGCGACGAGCGGCTGATCAGCGCGCCGAATGCGGGCTGCATGCGCTTCATCCGTCGCCGCCTGGGAGCGGCGGCCCGACCCGGCTGTAAGCGTCCTCGAAGCGCACGATGTCATCCTCTCCCAGATACGCGCCCGACTGCACCTCGATCAGCTGTAAGGGGATCTTGCCCGGGTTCTCCAACCGGTGGGTGACGCCGAGGGGAATGTAGGTGGACTGGTTTTCCGTGAGCACCAGGGTTTCGTCGCCCCGGGTGACTTTGGCGGTGCCCACCACCACCACCCAGTGCTCGGCCCGGTGGTGGTGCATCTGCAGGGAGAGCTTCTGCCCCGGGTTCACCGTGATGCGCTTCACCTGGAAGCGGTGGCCGGCGTCGATGCTCTCGTAGCAGCCCCAGGGCCGGTACACCGTGCGGTGGGTGACGTGCTCGTGGCGGTTGCGGGCGCGCAGGTCCTCCACCACCTGACGCACTTTCTGGACCTCGTCCCGGCGGGCCACCAGTACCGCGTCGGGCGTCTCCACGATCACCAGGTCTTCGACCCCCAGGGCGGCCACGAACCGCCGTTCGGCGTAGACGTAGCTGTTCCTGGCCCCGTCCAGGTGCACATCCCCGCGGGTCACGTTGCCCGCGGCGTCTTTGACCCCCACCTCCCACAGCGCCTTCCATGAGCCCAGGTCGGTCCAGGAGAAGTCCACCGGCATCACCACTGCCCGGTCCGTGTGCTCCATGACCGCGTAGTCGATGGAAACCGAGGGGCTGCGGCCAAACGCTTCGGCCTCGAGCCGCAGGAAGTCCAGGTCTTTGCCCGCTTTGGCCAGGGCCTCCTCGCACGCCGCCACCAGAGCCGGCTGCAGTCGCCTGAGCTCCGCCAGCACGCCCTCGGCCTGGAACAGAAACATGCCGCTGTTCCAGTAGTGCCGGCCGGAAGCCTGGAAACGGGCCGCCGTCTCCTCGTCGGGTTTTTCCAGGAAGCGGGCGACCCGGTAGCCGGCCGCGCCCGCGCCCAGCGCTTTCCCCCGCTCGATGTAACCGTAGCCGGTCTCCGCCCAGCGGGGCGTGACGCCGAAGGTGACCAGATGGCCCGCCTGGGCGGCCGGGACCGCGGCGCGGATCGCCCCCCGCAGCGCGGCCGCGTCCGGAATGTGGTGGTCCGCCGGGAGCACCAGCATTAGGGCCGCCGGGTCGTGGCGCAGCAGGTGCAGGGCCGCCACCGCGATGGCGGGGGCGGTGTTACGGGCCGCGGGCTCCAGGATCAGGGCCTCGGGCTTCAAGCCGATGCCGCGCAGGTGCTCGGCCACCAGGAAGCGGTGCTCCTGGTTTGCTACCACCACCGTGGCGCGCAGGCCCTCCAGGCCGTCGAGCCGCAGCAGCGTTTCCTGGAGCAGGCTGTGTTCGGAGGTGAGGCGCAGGAACTGCTTGGGCAGCGTTTCCCGCGACATGGGCCAGAGCCGCGTGCCGGCGCCTCCTGAGAGAACCACCGCGTAGATGTCCATTGCCGAAAACCTCTCCAGCGCGAGTGAAACAGGCGTTGCCAGACTTGTACACCATGGGGTTCCCCGTCGTCCAGTCCGCAGCCGCGTATCCCCGGGCTCGGGGATCATGGCGCGTCTCCTTGTTTTGCGGGCTCGCGGCCGCATGGTCCGGACGGCCTATCATGGCCGCTCGCGCTGACACAGAAGATGCAACATTCCGGCTTTAAAGACGCAACATTCCCCCTTTAGCCTCCTCCTCGCCGCTCGACCGGGATGCCGCACCGTCAGCGCTTCGAGTTCCCATTTTTCTCAACCAGCCCATCGAGGAGATGCTTCATGCGTCGGCACGAAGAAGAGCAAGTCTGTAATCCCTCCGGCAACGACTATTTCGGCGACATCCTTGAGGTCAACCTCACCCGGCGCCGGGTGTTCAAAGGCGGCCTGGGCGCCGCCCTCGGCTTTCTCGGGCTCCCGGCCCTGGCTCCCGTCCCGGATGCCGGCGCGGCCTCCCTTCCTCCCCGCCAGGATTTCGGCGGGATCGGGTTCGACGGCATCGCGCCCAACACCCTGGCCAACGGCCTGGTGGACGACGTGCGCCTTCCCCCGGGCTATCGCTACGAGGTCCTGTTCGCGTGGGGCGATCCCATCGGCATCGTCGGGCTGCCTCCCGGACAGCCCGAGTTCAAGTGGGACGCCAGCAACAGCGCCGAGGAGCAGGCGCTGCAGTCCGGCGCCCACCACGATGGCATGTGGTTTTTCCCGTTCCCGGGCCCCCGCGGCCGCAGCCGAGGGCTCCTGTGCGTGAACCACGAGTACGTGGATCAGGGCCTTCTCTTTCCCGACGGCACCGCCCACTGGTCCCCGGAAAAAATCCGCAAATCCCAAAACGCCCACGGCGTGAGCGTGGTGGAAGTGTGGAAGGACCCGCGCATGGGCAAGTGGTCGCTGAAGCGCCCCTCTCCCTTCGCCCGCCGGCTGACCGGCAACTCTCCCATGAAGCTCTCCGGCCCCGCGGCCGGCCACCCGCTGCTGCAAACCGCAGCCGACCCCGCCGGCGTGACCGTCCTGGGGACCCTCAACAACTGCGCCTCCGGCCACACCCCCTGGGGCACCTACCTCACGTGCGAGGAAAACTGGAACGGGTACTTCAGCAGCGCGGTGCCGGGCTTCAACGATGCCCGCACCGGCGACCAGAGGCGCTACGGGCTCAGCGCCGCCGGGTTCGGGTACCGCTGGCACGAATTCGATGAACGCTTCGAGCTGACCGCCAATCCCAACGAGCCCCACCGCTTCGGTTACGTGGTGGAGATCGACCCGTTCAACCCCAGGAGCACGCCGAAAAAGCGCACCGCCCTGGGGCGGCTCAAGCACGAGAACGCCGAGGTGGTGCTATCCAAGCACGGCCACGCGGTGGTCTATACCGGTGACGACGAGCGTTTCGAGTACATCTACAAGTTCGTGAGCAAGCGCAAGTTTGACCCGAAGCATCGATCCGCCAACATGGATCTGTTGGACGAGGGAACGCTCTATGTCGCCCGGTTCAACGCCGACGGCACCGGCCAGTGGCTCGAGCTCTCGCCCAAAAACCCGGCCCTGGCCGGCTGGAGCCTGGCCGAGATCTGCATCCGCACCCGCCAGGCGGCGGACGCGGCGGGCGCCACCAGGATGGATCGCCCCGAGTGGATCGCGGTCCACCCGTTCTCCAAGGCGGTCTATTGCACCCTCACCAACAACAGCCGCCGCGGCACCGGCAGCAACCCGGGGCCCGACGCCGCCAACCCGCGCGGCCCCAACATCTACGGTCACATCATCCGCTGGAACGAGGCGGGCGGCGACCCGGCGGCCACCACGTTCACCTGGGACATTTTCGCCCTCGCCGGCGATCCGGCGGTGGATCCGGCGAGCAATATCAACGGGGACTTGTACAACAGCCCGGACGGCCTGTGGTTCGATCCGGACGGGCGCCTGTGGATCCAGACCGACGCGACGACGGAAGCGTCGAGCTACGACCCGGGCGGCGTCAACGCCAGCATCGGCACCAACCAGATGCTGGCCGCCGATCCCCTCACCCGGGAGACGCGCCGCTTCCTCACCGGCCCCCGCGGGTGCGAAGTGACGGGCGTCACGATGACGCCCGACGGCAAGGCGATGTTCGTCAACATCCAGCACCCCGGCGAGGATTGGGAGAGCTCGCCCACGGAGGTGAGCGACTGGCCAGACCGCAACGCCCGGCCCCGCTCGGCCACCATCGTGATCACCCGCGAGGACGGGGGCGTGATCGGGGGGCACCGGTGATCGCCCTCTCCGGCGCCGTGCTGGGCATTCTGGAATAGGCATGGAGGCCGACATCTGACGATTTCCGGTAGGGGTGCCAGGGCATGAAGGTCTGCGGCGGGCCGGCGTCACGCGGCTGTAACGTGAGAGCCCTAGCCTGAGGCTTGTTTCCGCGTGCCGCAGCCCCGACCGCCGTTCGTCGCATCTACGGGTTGGATCATGGGTCGAAACCTCTCTACGTCTATGCCGCCTGAACCGCTTCTCCCGGGGGCGCCATGGAAGCGGGCGCTTTGCCCCTTGCCCGCCGCCCGGCGGCGCCGCTCCGATGACGCGGGCGGACGGTACGCTCTCATGGTGCACGCTTCTCTCCTCGCTCTTCGCAGGCCGCGGCGGGCGGGTTTCACGCTCCTCGAGCTTCTGGTGGTCATGGTGATCCTAGGCCTGCTGGCGGGATTCGTGGCGCCGCGCTATTTCTCCCAGGTGGGCAAATCGGAAGCGAAGACGGCCCGCGTCCAGATCGAAGCCTTCGGCAAGGCGCTGGACCAGTACCGCCTGGACGTGGGGCGCTATCCCACGAGCGAGCAAGGGTTAGGAGCTCTGGTGCGGCGCCCCGAAAACGAGCCGCGCTGGGACGGGCCGTACCTCAAGAAGGGCGTGCCCGCGGACCCTTGGGGGCGGCCCTACTTCTACCGCTCGCCCGGCGAGCACGGCGAATACGACCTCGCCTCCTGGGGCAAGGACGGCCAGCCGGGCGGCAGCGGGGAGGCGGCTGACCTCGTGAGCTGGTAGCGCGGGCGATGGACGTTCAGGTCAAGGCCCTCAAGCCCTCCGCCGGGATCGTGGTATTGAGCCTCGAAGCGGCCGACGAGCAGGACGCGGCGGCCCAAGCGGCGGCGCAGGGCTATGTCGTCCTTTCCACCGCACGCCGGGTTCGTCTCCGGCACTTGGCTGAGGGTTTCAGGCCGAGGTTTCCCCTGGCGCTCTTCAGCCAAGAGTTGCTCGCGCTGCTCAACGCGGGCTTGAGCCTGGTCGAGTCGCTGGAAGCGCTGAGCGCGAAGGAGCGCAAGGCCGAGCACCGCGCGGTGATCGCCGCGCTACTGGCGCGGCTGCGGGAGGGTCAGCCCCTCTCGGCGGCCATGGCGTCGGTGCCAGAAGCATTTCCACCGCTTTACGTATCGACGGTGAGGGCCGCCGAACGCACGGGAAACATTCCCGAGGCCCTTTCCCGCTACGTGATCTACCAGAGCCGGGTGGATCACGTGAAGAAACGCATCGTGAACGCCTCCATCTACCCGGCGCTGCTCCTGGCGGTGGGGGCGCTGGTGACCCTGTTCCTCCTGGGCTACGTGGTACCCCGGTTCAGCGCCATCTACGAGGACGCGGGCGCGAGGCTCCCTTGGCTGTCGCGCCTGCTCCTCGAGTGGGGCCGCGTGGTCGAGGCCCACGGGGCGCTGGTGCTGATGACTCTGTTCGCCGCCTTGGGCGGCACCCTTTACAGGCTGACCCGCCGGGGCGCGCGGGCACGGCTGGCCGCCTGGCTGGGAAAGCTGCCCGTTGCGGGCGAACGGATGCGCGTGTACCAGCTCGCCCGTCTGTATCGCACGGTGGGCATGCTGCTCAAGGGCGGCACGCCGGTTGTCGGCGCCCTGGGCATGGCGGGCGGACTGCTGGAGCCTCCGCTGCGCGCGAGGCTGGAGCGCGCGGCCCGGGCGATCGGCGAGGGCGTTCCCCTGTCGCAGGCGATGGAGATCCATGGCCTCACTACGCCGGTGGCCGAGCGGCTGCTCCAGGTGGGCGAGCGCACCGGGGCCATGGGCGAGATGATGGAGCGCATCGGCGAGTTCCACGACGAGGAAATGTCCCGCTGGGTGGAATGGTTCACGCGGCTCTTCGAGCCGTTGCTCATGGCGGCGATCGGGCTGGTGATCGGCGTGATCGTGTGGCTCATGTACATGCCCATCTTCGAGCTGGCGGGGAGCATCCAGTAGCGTCATGGACGTGGACCGCGCACCGCTGCAATCCCTCATCACGCCCGCGCTGGTGCGGAACGCGAGGGCCCTTGCCGAAGCGCGGGGCGCGCGGCTGATGGAGGCGCTGGAGGAGCTGGCGGGGCTCGCACCCACCGAATTCGCGCAGGCGCTCGCCGCGGCGCTCAGGATGGCGGTGGCCACCATGGACGATCTGCACCGGTGGACACCCCAATGGGAGCGGCTTCCCTACGCCGAAGCGCTCGCCCGGGAGTGCATCCTGTTCACCGACGAAGATGGTGCCCCGGTGCTGGTGGTGGCGGACCCCCTGGACGAGACGCTCCGCCCGTGGGCGGAAGAGCGGCTCGCGCAGGCCTTCTCCTGGCGGTTCGCCCACCGGGCGGACGTGACCGCGTACCTCGCCCGCCACGAGGAGACCCTGCGCGCCATGGACGGCGTGCTCGCCAGGGCGGAGAACGGTGCCACTGCGGCCCCTGGCGTCGAGGACCTGTCCCTCAGGAGCATCAGCCAGGACTCGAGCCCGGTGGTAAAACTCGTGCGCTCGACCCTCTACGACGCCCTCAAGGTCGGGGCGAGCGACGTGCACCTGGAAAGCACCGCGACGGGCCTCGCCATCAAGTACCGGGTGGACGGGGTGCTGACCGCGATGGGAACCGTGGCCGGGAACGAGCTAGCGGAGCAGGCGATTTCCCGCGTCAAGGTGCTGTCGGAGCTCGACATCGCCGAGCGACGGGTGCCTCAGGACGGCCGCTTCAAGGCCACGGTGCGAGGCCGGGAAATCGACTTCCGCGTCTCCATCATGCCCAGCATCTTGGGCGAGGATGCGGTGCTGCGCATTTTGGACAAGCAGGCCCTCACCGACCAGCTCGCCGGGCTTACTCTCGACGCCCTCGGCTTCGACGAGCCCTCCCGTCGGGGGATCCGCCGCCTCTCCAACGAGCCCTACGGCATGATGCTGGTGACTGGCCCCACCGGCAGCGGCAAGACCACCACCTTGTACGCCGCGATTTCCGAGGTGAATCGCGGCCACGACAAGATCGTCACCATCGAAGACCCGGTGGAGTACCAGCTTCCCGGCGTGCTGCAGATTCCGGTGAACGAGAAGAAGGGCCTCACCTTCGCCCGGGGCCTGCGCTCCATCCTGCGCCACGACCCGGACAAGATCATGGTGGGCGAGATCCGCGACCCGGAGACGGCCCAGATCGCGGTGCAGGCCGCCCTCACCGGCCACCTGGTGTTCACCACGGTCCACGCCAACAACGTGTTCGACGTGATCGGCCGCTTTACCCACATGGGGGTCGATCCCTACAGCTTCGTTTCCGCCTTGAATGGCATCCTCGCCCAGCGGCTGGTGCGGCTCACCTGCCGCGCCTGCGCGATGGATGAGAGGCCGGGCGAAGCGCTCCTGCGGGAATCGGGGCTCGATCCCGCCGCCGCGTCCGCTTTCCGCTTTCGCGTTGGAAAGGGCTGCGGCCAGTGCCGCGGCACCGGCTACCGGGGCCGGCGCGCCATCGCCGAGCTGCTCATGCTCGATGACGAGCTGCGGGAGCTGATCGTCGCCCGCACGCCGGTGCGCCGCCTCAAGGAAGCCGCCCGGCGGGCCGGGACCCGCTTCCTGCGGGAAGCGGCGGTGGACCTGGTGCGCCAGGGGATCACGACGCTCCAGGAGGCGAACCGTGTCACGCTGGTGGCCTGAAGAATTGCACATCGCCCTCGCGCCGGAGCGGGTGCTCCTGGCCCGGGCGCCTTTCGGCATGAGGCGGCGCACCGTGGAGTGCGAGGCGCTCGCCTGCGCGCCCGACGTAGGCGCGACGCCGTGGGCGCCGGCCGTCACGGCGCTGGAGCAGGCGCTTGCGCGGTCGCGGTGGCGGCGAGCCTCTGCCCGCGTCGTTCTTTCGGACCGCTTCGTCCGCTATGGCATTCTGCCCTGGAGCGAGGCGATCGCGGGGCCGCACGAGCTGGAGCGGGCCGCCGCGGCGCAACTGCGGATGGTGCATGGCGAGCGGGTGGACGGGTGGGTGCTGCGGGTCGACGGGGGCGGGTACGGGTCGGCGTTCCTGGTGGCCGCCGTGGACCGGCAGCTCATCGATCGGATCAAGCAGCTTGCGGCGGCGGCCCGGTTGAGGCTGCGCGCACTGGAACCCCGCTTCGCGGCTGCCTATCGCCGCTGCCGCGGCAAGCTCAGGGGAGAGGCCGTCTGGTTCGCCGTCCTGGACGCGGAGCGCGTTAGCGTCGCGTACCTGGATGGGGCGGGCCTGCGGGGGTTCCACAGCGTGCGCGTGACGCAGGATCCGGTCGCGGAGCTGGAGGCGCTGATCCAGCGCTGGGCGCTCCTGGAAGAAGGCATCGGCACGGACGCTCCGGTCTACTGGTACGCGCCGGGCGAGCCGGCCGAATCGCAGCGGCGCACCCGCCTCACCCTGAGGTCCCTCGACGCGGGCATGGACGGCGGCTGCGCCCGCCTTGCCCTCACGGGGGCGCCGTGAAACCGGACCTGCGCCTGGATTTCTTGAAGTCTACCCGCTCGCCGGGCCTGGCCGCGTGGGGACTGTTCGTCTCGGGCCTGGCGGCCGTGTTCGCGGTGGGGGCGGCGTACGTGGAGGCGGGCCGGTGGCGCGATGCCATGGAGGACGCCGTGACGGAGATGAAGCGGCTGTCCCAGCGCCGGGGGGCTCCCCTTGCCGTCCCCGCCGCGGTGACCGAGGGAACGCGCCGGGAGATCCAGCAGGCGAACCACGTGATCGAGCGCATCGCGGTCCCGTGGAATGCCCTGTTCCACGGGCTGGAAGGCGCGGCGGACGAGACCGTAGCGCTCCTGTCAGTCCAGTCCGATGCGGAAAAGCGCGCGTTCCGGCTCGAGGGCGAAGCGAAGGACCTGGCGGCGGTGCTGGCGTTCGTGGCGCGGCTCGAAGCCGCGGAGACTCTTTTCGACGCGATGCTGGCGAGCCACGCGGTGAAGGACGAGGGTGGAGGGCGGCCGGTGGGATTCACGGTGACGGGACGATGGACGGCGCCTCGCTGAATCGGATCCTGTGGTATTGCCGCCGCGAACTGGACCGGCTGGGCGGCGTGGGTCTGGCGGGTTTTACGCTCCTTGCGCTGGCCGCGGGTACCTACGTCACTGCGGTGGCGCCCATGCGGGAAGAGGCTCGAGCCTTGGAGGCGGAGGTGAAATCGCTTGCTCAGGCGCTGGGGGCCACGGAGACAAGCGGCGCGGCGCGACAGGCCAGCCCCGGGGACAAGCTGCAGCAGTTCTACGGCTACTTTCCGCCGGTGACGGCGGCGCCGGCGCTGCTCGCGCGCATCTTCGACGCCGCCCGCGCCCGGCGCCTCGCGCTCAAGTCGGGGGAATACAAGCTGGTGCAGGAACGGGACTTCAAGCTCGCCCGCTATCAGGTGCTGCTGCCCTTGAGCGGCCGTTACGGGGACGTGCGCGATTTCGTCAACGCGGTGCTGGAGGCGCTCCCCGCGGCGGTGCTGGACGATTTCGCGCTCCAGCGGGAGAACGTGGGCGCCTCCACCGTGGAGGCGCGGGTGAGGCTCACCCTGTACCTGCGGGAGGGGCCGTGAAGTTCGCGAGGAAGACCCGGGCCGCGCTTCTGGCGCTGGCGTTGGCGGCGGCGCTTTTCCTCGCGTTCGGGCTCGAACCGCCTGGCGGCGCCGAAGCGGGCGTGGCCGAGGCGAGCGTACCCGAGCGCCGCCCGTTTGCGCGGTCCGCCGCCGGAGCGCCGGCGCTGGATCTCGACCGGCTCGGGCGGGAGGTGGAGAAGATGGACGGAGGGCGCGACTTGTTCGCCAGCCGCTCGTGGGCGTTCCCGTCGCCGCGGCCGGCGCCCGCCGCGCCCGCGCCCAGGCCGGGACCGCCGCCGCTTCCGTTCGCCTACATGGGCAAGCTGATCGAGGGCGACCGGATCGTGGTCTTCCTCTCGGCGGGCGAGCGCAATCACGTGGTCGAGATGGGCGACACCATCGACGGGACGTACCGGGTCGACGCGATCCGGGCGGGCGCGCTGGTGCTGACTTATCTTCCCTTGAACGAGCGGCAGACGCTCTCCATCGGGAGCATGGAATGAAGCCCGGATGGATCGTGGCGATCTGGGCGGCGGCTGTCCTGCTTGCGGCGTGCGCCTCGAACCCGGCCTTCGAGGAGGGCAAGACGCTGCTGGCGCGGGGGGACACGATGGCGGGCCTGCAGAAACTGGAGCAGGCGGCCCAGGAAGCGCCCGGCGACAAGCGGGTCAACGACTATTATCGCCGGCAGCGGGAAGCGGCGCTGGCCCAGCTCCTCACCCAGGCGGACTACGACCTGGACTGGGGCCGGCTGGAGGAGGCGCAAGCCGCCTATCGCAGAGCCCTCGAGATCGATTCCCGCAACGCCCATGCCCAGGCCGGCCTCCAGCGGATTGCCTCCCAGCGCGAGCAGGCGAGAAGGCTGGAGCAGGCCGAGCAGGCGCTGGCTCGGGGAGACGTGGCGGCGGCGGAGGCCGCGACCCGCTCGGTGCTTTCGATCAATCCCGGCAACCGCCAGGCGCGGCGGCTCATGGCGGCCATCGGCCGGCACCGGCCGGAAGCCGGGACCGTGCCGGCGAGCCTCAAGGGCGCGCTCGCACGGACGGTCACCCTGGAGTTCCGCGAAGCGGCGCTCAAGAGCGTGTTCGAGGTGCTCGCCCGCACCGCGGGCGTCAACTTCGTGTTCGACAAGGACGTGCGGCAAGACACGAAGGTCACCCTCTTCGTGCGCGACTCGTCCATCGACGACGTGATCAAGCTGATCGCGGTGACCAACCAGCTCGAGCGCAAAGTGCTCAACGACAATACGCTGCTCATCTACCCCAACACGCCGGCGAAGCTCAAGGAGTACCGGGAGCTGGTGGTGCGCACGTTCTATCTCGCCAACGCCGACGCGAAGCTGGCGCAGAACCTGGTGAAGACAGTGGCGAAGAGCCGGGACGTTTTCGTGGACGAGAAGCTCAATCTCCTCGTCGTGAAGGACACGCCGGAGGCGGTGCGCCTCGTCGAGCGGCTGGTCGCCCTTCAGGATCTGGCCGAGCCGGAAGTCATGCTGGAGGTGGAGGTACTGGAAGTGGGCACGGGAAAGCTCCAGGAGCTGGGTATCCGCTATCCCGAGCGGATGAACGTGGGCGTGCCGGGCGCGAGCGCAGATCCCGCCACCGGTACCGCCATCGGGATATCCGGCCTGCCCCAGAACGTGGTGCTCGACAGCGGCCTGAACCTCAAGGCCTTCGTCGCCAACCCGGTGGCGGTGGTCAACCTGCGCCGGCAGGACAGCGAGACCAACGTGCTGGCCAATCCCCGCATCCGGGTGCGCAACCGGGAAAAGGCCAAGATCCTGATCGGCGAGAAGGTGCCCGTGGTGACCACCACCTCGACCGCCAACGTGGGCGTGTCGTCCAACATCAGCTATCTGGACGTGGGCCTGACGCTGGAGGTGGAGCCCACGGTGCACCTGGGCGACGAGGTGGCGATCAGGGTGGGGCTCGAAGTCTCCAACATCCTGGAAACCATCGAGTTCGCCGGCGCGCTGGCGTTCCGGCTGGGGCGGCGCACGGCGACCACGGTGCTCCGGCTGCGCGACGGCGAGACCCAGGTGCTGGCGGGCCTCATTCAGGATGATGACCGGCGCACGGTCAGCAAGCTGCCGGGCCTGGGGGACTTCCCGGTCCTGGGGAAGCTCTTTTCGAGCAGCAACGAAAACAATCAGAAGACCGAGATCGTTCTGCTTATCACGCCGCGCATCGTGCGCAACCTCGATCGTCCTGAGCTGCGGTTGACCGAGTTCGCATCCGGCACCGACGCGGCGGTGGGGGCCGCGCCGCTGACGGTTCAAGGCACGGCGCCGGGCGGCCTCTCCCTCGCGTCCCGCGCTCCCGGCGGCGCAGCGGCGCCTGCGCTGTCCCCGCCGGGAGAAGCTCCAGTGCCGGTGCTGCCCCCGGCGCCCGCGGCCCTTGTCGTGACGGCGCCGAGCCAGGTGCGCGTGGGGCAGCCGTTCACGGTGGCGGTGGCCCTGCCCCCCACCGTTGCGGCGGCGACGCTGGAGCTGGTATACGACCCTGGCGTGCTGTCGCCGGTCACGCCCGCCTCCGGAGTGCAGACGGAACCGGGCGGGCTGGCCGGCGGCGCCGGACCCGCCGCCCCTTCAGCGCCGGCGCCGGGCCGGATCTCCATCTCCCTTGCGCGGGAGGCGGGCGGTCCGGCGGCGGCCCAGTTCCAATTTATTGCCCTGGGGACCGACGGAGGCGCGACCCTGCTTTCCTTCGACCGGGTGCTGGTCACCGACGAGGGCGGCAATCCGGTGCCGGCGGCCGATCTCGCGCCGGTGCGGCTCGCGCTGGTCCCGTGAGGGAACATGGACGGCGCGTGCAACGGAGAGAATCCAGCACGGACGAGGGCCGGGGCATCCGCTGCCCGCCGCTCGCGATTCGCCGCCCGCGGGTTCACGTTCATCGAGCTGCTCATCACCGTGGCCATCGTCGCTTTGCTCGCCTCGGTGGCGCTGCCCCTCGCCGAGGTTTCCGTCCAGCGCGGCAAGGAGCAGGAACTGCGCCGGGCCCTGCGGGAAATCCGCGGCGCCATCGACGCCTACAAAGACGCCGTGGACCAGGGTCGGGTCGCGAAGAAGGCGCACGCCTCGGGCTACCCGCCGTCGCTGGAGGTATTGGTCTCCGGCGTCGAGGACGCGAAGGACCCGCAGAAGAAAAGAATCTACTTCCTGCGGCGCGTGCCGCGGGATCCGATGGGCGACGACGCGGGTCTGTCCGCGGCCGAAACCTGGGGCAAGCGCAGCTACGCCAGCCCGCCCGACGCGCCGGCGGAAGGCGACGACGTGTTCGATGTCTACTCCCGGTCGGAAAAAGTGGGGTTGAATGGGATTCCGTATCGCGAGTGGTGAAGCGCCAGGGGCGGGTCGTGAGCGAACCGGCGGCGCGCAGCGGGTCTTGGCGCTTCGCCCTTCGGATGCCTGTTTTCCTGGATTTACCCTGATCGAGCTGCTGGTGGTGCTGGCCATCGTGGCGCTGCTCCTCTCCATTGCGGCCCCGAGATACTTCGGCAGCCTCGAGCGATCGAAGGAAGCGGTGCTCAAGGAAAATCTTTTCCTCCTGCGGGAGGCGATCGATCAGTACTACGCCGACCGGGGGCGCTATCCTCCTTCCCTGGAGGACCTGGTGGAGGCGAGATACTTGCGCCGCATTCCCCTGGATCCCGTCACCGGGCAAGCCGACACCTGGATCGTGCTCGTGCCCGCCGGCGGATCCTCGAGCCCGGGCGGCGTCCTCGACGTGAAGAGCGGTGCCGAGGGACGCGCCCGGGACGGCACGGCCTATGGGGACTGGTGAGCGGCGCTTTGGTCTCGGGGGCGGGTTCACCTACGCCGGCGTCCTGGCCGCCGTCGCGCTGGTGGGCATCGGCCTGGCGTCGGCGGGCGTGGTGTGGGAGACCGCCTCACGCCGGGAAAAGGAGCGGGAGCTGCTCTTCGTCGGCGAGCAGTATCGCCGCGCCATCGCGAGCTATTTCCACGCGACGCCGGGCGCCGCCAAGGAGTTCCCGCCGAGCCTGGACGACTTGATCCTGGACCAGCGCCATCCCGTCGCGCGCCGTCATCTCAGGAAGAAGTTCAGGGATCCGATCACGGGCAGCCGGGACTGGGGGCTGGTGCGCGGACCCGGGAAGCGCATCATGGGCGTTTACAGTCGCTCGGAGCGCGCGCCGATCAAGACCGATGGATTTCCGCCGGCGCTGGCGGGCTTTTCCGGGGCGACGAGTTATATCCAGTGGCGCTTCGTCTATATTCCGGACTGGGAGGCCGTGCACAAAGCGCAACCATGAACCCGTTACACCCGGATGAATTTTTTGTTACAAGCTGGCGGGCGGAGGGGAACCCGTCATTTCTTGAGGTTTTTCCTGAGCCACTTGTTCACGTCGACGGGCCCGAAGCCGTCGTAGCGGCCGTCCAGCTCGAACACGTAGAAGGTGGTGTCGCCGGGCAGATGCTGCTCCACCATGCCGGCCAACACCCGCGGATGTTCCCTGGTTTTGATGAGGAAACAGCCCTCTATGATTTGAACGCCGTCGTGGTCGGCGACGGCCGCCTCCAGGGCGGACCCGGCGTTGGCCGCGGGGTCGCACACGATGAGCATCACCGGCATATTCTTCCTCCCCTGCTCGAACGGGAAACGCTGCTCCTGCCGGTCCGATTCTAATCACAGGGGCGCAACGCGATCTACCTCGATCGGAAGAAAAAGACCGATGCCGGGGGCACTTGCCCTGGAGCGGCGGGCGAAGGGCTGGGGCGGCGGTTGGACCCGATAGGGAATCAACGGCTCCACCAGGCGTAGAGCACCTGCAGGATCAGAAGGAGCGCCATAGCGAAGAGGGTCTTGTTGAGCCAGCCGTAATAGGTCGCGGTGTGGGCGCGGCTGCGCACCCGCGTTCCCCAGACGAGAAACAGGAGGCTGAGCAGGGTGAGCGGCACGGTGGCAAAGACGACTAAGCGCGTGATCTCGCCCGTAGCGGCGAGGGTCGCCGCCTGGGTCCCCTTCCCGAAGACGAAGCACAAGTTCATGATCTGCACCATGGCGGTGGGAGCGAGGCCCATGGCCATGAAATAGATCACCAGGGGCGGGATGGAAACGCTCACGGTGCCCGACAAGAAGCCGGCGAAGAGGCCCACGCTCGCCTCCGCCGTGCGCGGGGCGCGCTTGAGCCAGTCCCAGGAGAACTCCCGTAGCCGCGCCATGTTGAGATAGACGAGGATCATGAAGGCCAGCAGGAGCTTGAGCGGCTCGGCAGGCACGGCGAGCAGCACCTTGGTACCGAGCACGGCGCCGATGGGCATGTACACGGCCACCCGCCAGTGGCGCCCCAGGCTCTCGCCCCAGCGGCCCCCCTTGGCGATCAGGTAAAGGTTGACGGCGATGTTGGGCAGCACCGTGAGGATCACCGCGGTCTTCAGCTCGGTGACGAGAGCGATCAGGGCGAGGGTGATCAAGGGGAAGCCCATGCCCATGACGCCGTGTATCCAGGCGGCCGCGGCGACCACCAGGACCGCCCAGATCATCCAGGGCGAAGCGATGAAGGCGTCGATCTCTCCCATCCGACGGGGTGTCTTGGTGAAATATCCTGGCTGCCTGGAGCAGGGAGCAGAATAGGGGTCAGCGGCTAGCCAGCCATTGACCGAAGGCAAGAAAGAGCGGCGTGGAAGCCAGGCAGACTTCCCCTTCCTCCGGCGCGCCCTTCGTCTTTACGTTCGAGGCGCGACCTAGCAAGCAGCGGACGGGGAAGGACGTCCGGCCGTCAGCTCATGATGTAGTTTTCGAGCTGGCGGATGATGAACTCCTGCTCGGAGATGGTGTCCTTGACCAGGTCGCCGATGGAGATGACGCCGATCAGCCGGTCCCCTTCCATCACGGGAAGGTGGCGCACCCGCTTGTCGGTCATCAGTGCCATGCATTCTTCGTTGGTCTGATCCGGCCGCACGTAGATCACCGGCGCGCTCATCACGTCCTTCACCAGGATGTCCCGGGGCGGCTTCTCCAGCAGGAACATCTTGCGGGCGAAATCCCGCTCGGACACGATGCCCACGGGCTTGCCGTCCTCCACCGCGATCAGCGCCCCCACGTTGTGCTCGGCCATACGTTTCATCGCTTCCCGGGCGGTGGCGTCCGGGGAGATGGTGAGGACCAGATGCCCCTTGGCTTCGAGGAGCTGCCTGACGGTTTTCATGCCGCCTCCCTTGTTGTTGGCTGCGCTACGTCCGTTTTTATTTTAGGCCACCCGGGAGAAGGGGCGAAGGGCGGCCCTCAGTCGATCAGCTCGTAGGCGGGCAGGGTCAGGAACTCGACGAAGTGGTCGTCCGCCGTGATCCGGTCGAACAGCCGGGCGGCTTCCTGGTAGCGGCCGGCGTTCCAGGCTTCCTCTCCCAGGTGGGTCTTTACCTTGGGCAGCTCCTCGACGAGGAGGCTGCGGAATAGCTCCTTGGTCACCTTGCGGCCGTCCTCCAGCACTCCCTTGGGGGAGCGGATCCACTGCCAGATCTGGGAGCGGGCGATTTCGGCGGTGGCGGCGTCCTCCATGAGATGGAACACGGGAACGCAGCCGTTGCCGGAAAGCCAGGCCCCCAGGTACTGGATGCCCACCGAGACGTTGTTGCGCAGGCCCGCCTCGGTGATGGGCTTCTCCGGCTGGAAGTTGAGCAGGTCTCGAGCGCTCACCTGCACGTCGGGCCGCTGCTTGTCGTACTGGTTGGGCTTGGGCATGTACTGGTCGAAGACCGCCTTGGCCACCGGCACCAGGCCCGGATGGGCGACCCAGGTGCCGTCGCAGCCGTCGGTCACTTCCCGGATCTTGTCCTGCCGGACTTTCTCCAGCGCCTCCTCGTTGGCCTTGGGATCGTCCTTGATGGGAATCTGGGCCGCCATGCCGCCCATGGCCGGCGCGCCGCGACGGTGGCAGGTCTTGACCAGCAGCAGCGCATAGGCGCGCATGAAGGGGGCGGTCATGGTCACCTTGGCTCGGTCGGCCAGACAGAAGTCCCTGTTGGAGCGGAACTTCTTGATGCAGGAAAAGATGTAGTCCCAGCGGCCGATGTTTAAGCCCGAGGAGTGTTCCTTAAGCTCCCATAGGATCTCGTCCATCTCGAAGGCCGCCAATACGGTCTCGATCAGCACCGTGGCCTTGATGGTGCCCCGGGGGATACCCAAGGCGTCCTGGGCCCAGTTGAATACGTCGTTCCACAGCCGCGCCTCCCGGTGGCTTTCCAGCTTGGGCAGGTAGAAGTAGGGTCCCGTGCCCTGCCGGATGAGCTCCCGGGCGTTGTGGAAGAAGAACAACCCAAAGTCGAACAGGGGGCCGGACACCGGCTGGCCGTCCACCCGCATATGCCGCTCGACCAGGTGCCAGCCCCGGGGCCGCACCAGGAGCACGGCGGTCTTGTCGTTCAGCCGGTAGTGCTTGCCTGCCTGGTCGAAGGTGATGGTGCGCCGGACCGCGTCCCGCAGGTTGCGCTGGCCGTCCACCATGTTGTGCCAGGTGGGACAGTTGGCGTCCTCGAAGTCCGCCATGTAGGTGGAGGCGCCGGAATTGAGGGCGTTGATCACCATCTTGCGGTCGGTGGGCCCGGTGATCTCCACCCGCCGGTCCAGGAGATCCTTAGGCTGTGCGGCGACGGTCCATTCCGACTCCCGGATCTCCCGGGTGTCGGGGAGAAAATCGGGGAGCGCGCCGGCATCGAACGCCTCCTGCCGCTCGGCCCGGGCGTCCAGCAGCGCTTGTACCCGCCGGCCGAATTCCCGCTGCAACCTGGCGACGAAGGCGACCGCGTCGGGGGTCAGGATTTCGGCGAACTCAGGAGAAATCGGGGCTGTGATTTCGACGCCCGGCGGATACTCGAAGGGCTTGTTCATCTGCGCACTCCCTTGGAATCGTTAGCGGCACGGAAACGGCCGATTATACTGCATTGCAGCAAATGCGCGACCGTTTCAGCGGGGAGAAACCCGGCTGAGCCTGTCCGTCGTTATTTTTTAAGAATAGCGCTTCTGCAGGATGGGGGAAAACCCCGGATCGGGGGTCAGCCGGAGCGGTCCGACAAGGGGCTCTCAGGCGCCGGCAGGCAGCAGACGCCGCCGCAGGAAGGCGCTGGCGGCGTCCACGGCGACCACCAGGAGGAGCATGGCGGCGATGAGGGTAAGCGCTTGCTGTTGCTGAAACAGGCTCAAAGACACGTAGAGCATCTGTCCCAGCCCGCCGGCGCCGACGAATCCCAGGACTGTCGCCATGCGGATGTTGATCTCCCAGCGGTACAGGGCGTAGGCCACGAGCTGGGGGAAGACGCCGGGCAGCGTCCCGTAGAGAAAGGCCAGCGCCGGGGACGCGCCGCTTTCCTTGAGCGCCCGGGCGGGCTCCGGGGGTGCGTTCTCCAGGGTCTCGGCGAAGAGTCGCCCCAGCACCCCGCTCGTGTGCAAGGCCAGGGCCAAGGTGCCGGCGAAGGGCCCCAGCCCCGCCGCCAGCACCATGAGGGCCGCCCAGACCAGTTCCGGCACCGAGCGCAGGAAATTGAGCAAGAGCCGGGAGGGAAGCCGAAGGAGCTGCCCGAAGCGTCCCGCGGCCGGGAGGGAAAGGGCGAGCCCCCCGAGCACGGCCAGCAACGTCCCTACGGCGGAGATGGCCAGGGTCTCCCCGATCCCCCGGGCGACCTGCCGCAGCAGGGGGAGCGAGAGATCCGGCGGGAAGAAGCCCCGGGCGTAGGCGAGCATCTGCCGGGCTGCCTCCGGGGAAAAAAGGGCCTGCAGGTTCAGGGACAAGGCGCCGAAGGAGAGGGCGACGGCGGCCGCCAGCCCGATCCCCGCCAGCCAGCGTTCCCCTCTCATGCCACCGCCCTGCGCAGAATCGCGCTCACGCCGTCCGCCAGGAGTACCAGGAGCAGGAAGGTGAGGAGCAGGGTGCACACCTCGCCCCCTTCCAGCATGCGCATCGACAGCTCCATCTGCTGACCGAGGCCGCCCGCGCCCACGAATCCCATGATGACCGAGGCCCGCACCGCGCACTCCCAGCGATAAACGCTGTAGGACACGACCTCGGGGGCCGCCGCGGGCAGCACGCCGTAGAAGAAAGCGCCCAGGCGCCCGCTGCCCGCCTCCAGCAGCGCTCGGGCGGGGCGGGTGTCCGCCGACTCGAAAATCTCCCCGTAGATCTTGCCCAGCATGCCGCCGTAGCTCACGGCGATGGCGAGCACCGCCGCCGCCGGGCCCAGGCCCACCGCCCGCACCAGGAGGAGGGCCCACACGATCTCCGGCACCCCCCGCAGCACCGCCAGGAGCAGCCGCAAGCTCCCCCGCACCGCCTGGCCCAGCCGCCGGCCGGGACCGGGCCCGATGCGGGAGATGGAAAGGCTGCGGGCCACGGCGAAGGCGAGGGGGAAGGCGATCACCATGGCCAGAAAAGTGCCGGCGGTGGCCATGGCCAGGGTTTCCAGGGTGGCCCTGAGGGTGAGGCGCAGGAACTCGGCGTCCAGGGCGGGGGGCAGGAACAGGGCGAAAAACTGGCCCATGGTCTCCCGCTGGCGGGCGTCGAAGAACACCCCCGGGTCGAATTCGGTCCAGCGCAGCCCGGGCACCAGCAGCGCAAGGAGCAGCACCGTGGCGGCGAGCCGGGGCAGCGCCGCCAGGTCCCGGTCAGGCGGGCTCAATAACATAGGGGCTTGCGGGCAATGCCCCGGACCGGGGCGGGGAGGGGACGCCCGTCCTGTGTGGGCGGGACCGGGGTCTCCCCGGCGTAGAGGGATTCCAGCAGGCCGTCGGTGATCCGCACCGGCGGCAGATCGAACAGGATCTCTCCGTCTTTGAGGCCGATCACCCGGGGGAACCAGCGCAGGGCCAGATCCACCGCGTGCAGGCTCGCCAGCAAAACGACGCCCCGGGCCTGGGCATCCCGCTGCAGCTCCCCGATCACCCGATCCGCCAGGACGGGATCCAGGGAGGAGACCGGCTCGTCGGCCAGCATCAGGTCCGGCTGCTGGTAAAGCAGGCGGGCCACGGCCACTCGCTGGAGCTGGCCCCCGGAGAGCCGGTCGCAGCGGTCGAAGAGGCGCTCGGCCAGGTCCAGCCGCGCGAGCGCCGCCCGGGCGCCGGGAATATCCACGGGATAGGCGAGGGAGGCCAAGGCCTTCCACCAGGGCCAGCGGCCCAGGCGGCCGGCCAGCACCGCCGTTACGGTCCGCTGCCGGGGCGGGAGGGGGGGCGACTGGTGCACCATGCCGATGCGGGTGCGCAGCCTCCGAAGTGCCCGGCGCTTAAGGCGCCAGGGGTCGGACCCCAGGATTTCCACCCGCCCGCTCGTGGGCTTCAAACTGGTGGCCAGGATGCGCAGCAGGGTGGTTTTCCCGGCTCCCGAGGGGCCGATGACCGCGACTCGTTCTCCCCGCTCGATCCGCAAGCTCACGCCCCGCAGGGCGACCCGACCGCCCGGGTGGCGCAGCTCCACTTGCGCAAGGCGCAGGCTCACTTAATCAGCCCCGCAGCCCGGGCGGCGGCTTCGATGCCCTGGTAGTTCTCCGGCTTTGTCGGCACGTAGCGGGTCGCCCGCTGGAGGGCGAGGATCTCCTTGTGGGCCGGGTTCCTCGGGTCAAGTTTCAGGAAGGCGTCGGTCAGCTTCCTCACCAGGGCTGGATTCAGGTCGCCCCGCACCGTCCAGTTGTAGTCGTAATAGGGGGGCGTGGTGTAGAACACCCGGACCTGGGCCGGGTCCACTTTCCCCGATTCCACGAGCTTTTCCCATACCGAGGCGTTCAAGGCGCCGGCGTCGGCCCGGCCCGCGGCGACCCAGGCGGCGGTCGCGTCGTGGGCCCCGGAGAAGGCGACGCGCTTGAAGTCCTTCTCCGGGTGGATACCGTTTTGCATCAGGTAATAACGCGGCATCAGGTGGCCCGAGGTGGACGAAGGAGAGCCGAACACGAAGGTGCGCCCCTTTAAGTCCGTGAGCCCCTGGATGCCGCTGCCGGCGGCGGTCACAAACTTGCTGGTGAACGCTTCGTCCTCCTGGCGCTGGACGATGGGGAGGGCGTTGCCGGTGCGCAGCCGCGCTTGCACGAAGGTGAAGCCGCCGAGCCAAGCGAGATCCACTCGCCCCGCAGCCAGGGCTTCCACTACGGCAGCATAGTCGGTCACCGGGACGAAGGTGACCTTCATTCCCAGCTCGTTTTCCAGATACTTGCCCAAGGGTTCGAACTTGCGCAGAAGCTCGGTGGGGGCTTCATCGGGAATGGCGCTCACCCGCAGGGTCGTCTCGGCGGAAGCGAGGGCGGCGAAAGCCGAGAGGATGAGGGCGAGCAGCGCGCGCATAAAAACCTCCGGGGGGTTATACGAGACGGATGAGCAGAGGATTTGCGCACGCTACCATCGGACCCATGCCGCTTCAACCCTGCGGGCGACGGGGTGTTATAGGAAGGCTCGATCAGCCACGGATGGACACGGATTTCCACCGGCGAGGATCGGGGTTGTTGTCTCATCCGTGGCTCCCATGAAAATGGGTGTTCTCAGGCCAGCGCGTGGCTGCGGTCACCAGCGGCAAAGCCGAGCAGCGGCGCGGAGAGGCCGCGCCCGAGGGCGAGCACTTTGAAAAGTTCCCCCATCTCGGCGGGGGAGAGGAGCTTGTGGGCTTCCATTGCCAGGGGGAGGTAGCGGGCCGCGTCTTCCGCCGGCACCGTCGCCAGCAGCTCGAGCAGGCCGCAGTTCAGGAGGAAGCGGGCCTGGCTCGCGTAGCCCAGCACCTCCAAGCCGGCTTCCCGCGCCGCGCGGGCGGCGGCAGTGAAGTCCACGTGGGCGGTGATGTCCTGCAGCCCCGGCCACAGGAAGGGATCGTCGTGGGCCCGGTGCCGGTAATGGCACATGAGGGTGCCGGCGGCGCGCTGGGGATGGTAGTACTCCGCAGCGGGAAAGCCGTAATCGACGAAGAGCAGGACACCCTCCTCGAGAAGCCCGCCTAAAGTCCTCACCAGGGCGGGCGCGGCGAGGGAGATCTCGCTGACATAATCCGCTGGCGCCACGATCGCCTCGGCGGCGCGGCGAAGCTCCGGATGGGCGAGGGGGCGCTCGCGCCAGACGAAGGCGTCGCCCTCGACGGCCACACCCCGCTCGAACAATCCCTGCTTGCGCCAGGCCACCAGGTGCACCGGCAGGGCGTCCAACACCTCGTTTCCGATCACCGCGCCGCGAAACGCCGCCGGCAGCGCGTCGAGCCACCGCACCCGGTCCCGGAGCCGCTCCGGGAGCCGGGCCAAGCGCCTCGCCTGCTGCTCCCGCAGCGCCGGGCTCACTTCCAGGATCAGATAGGCTTCAGGCGCCCGCCCCAGGGCTTCCAGCTCGGCGAGCAGATCCTCCGCCAGCCGGCCGCTGCCCGCCCCCAGCTCCAGCACCGCCCCGCCGCAGCGCTCGAGGACCTGGGCCACTTGCCGCGCCAGGGCGCGGCCGAACAGGCGGGAGATTTCCGGCGCGGTGACGAAATCCCCCTCGGGGCCCAGCTTGGCGGCCCCCACGGCGTAGTAGCCCAGGCCCGGGGCGTACAGGGCCAGCTCCATGTAGCGGGCGAAGGAAATCCAGCCGCCGGCCCGGGCGATCTCGCCGCGGATGTGGGCCGCGACGCGCCGGCTGTGGGCCTCACCTGCCTCATCGGGCGCAGGCAGTGCGCTCATGGCGTCGGGATCGATCTCCCGGCACAGGGGAGCGGCGGGGAACAGGGACGAGTGTGGTAAATTGGCTGCTTCGATCGAACGTGGCGCAAGTGTAGTGGAAGCCGTGCTCTCGGGCCAAGTGGCCCTGGTCACCGGTGGAGCCAAGCGGGTGGGCGCCGCCATCTGCCGCTTTCTCCACGGCGCGGGGGCCCGGGTCATGATCCATCATCGGGCTTCCCGGGCCGAAGCCGAGGTCCTCGGCGCCGAGCTCAACCGGCAGCGGCCCGATTCCGCCGACATCGTCCAGGGGGACTTGCTGGACGCGGGCACCCCGGGGCGGCTGGTGGAGGCGGTGCTCGCGCGCTTCGGGCGCCTGGACATCCTGGTGAATAACGCCTCCAGCTTTTTTCCCACGGCGGTGGGGGGAATCACGGAAAGCGCCTGGCAGGACCTCATGGGCACCAACCTCAAGGCGCCCCTGTTCCTGTCCCAGGCGGCGAGCCCCGAGCTGCGCCGCCGCCGGGGCGCCATCGTCAACATCACCGACATCCACGCCGATCGGCCCATGCGCGGCTACGTGGTCTACAGCATCGCCAAGGCGGGGCTCGCGGCCCTCACCCGCTCCCTCGCCCTGGAGCTGGGCCCCGAGGTACGGGTGAACGCGGTGGCCCCCGGCCCGGTGTTGTGGCCGGAGGACAGCCACTGGTCCGCCGACATCCGCCACCGGATCATCGAGCAGGTGCCCTTGCAGCGGCAGGGAGAGCCCGAGGACATCGCCCGCGCGGTGGTGTACTTGGTGGCCTACGCCCCCTACGTGACCGGCCACACCATTGCGGTAGACGGGGGGCGTTCCGTAAGCCTTTGACCCTACGGGCCGAATACGGTCTTTGCGCGCGAAATCCAAGCAATTGATATAATACATTTTTCTTTGTGGCCGCAGCGGCTTGCGACCGCCGCGGGTGTGCGTCTCTACTTTACGGAAAAGATCATGAAATTCCGCCCCGGCAAAAAAATCAGCACCTTCTACCCGCCCCAGCGCACCCTCATGGGACCGGGGCCCTCGGACATCCATCCTCGGGTGCTCTCCGCGCTCTCCCGCCCGACCATCGGTTACCTGGACCCGGTGTTCGTCGCCATGATGGACGAGCTGAAGGCCATGCTGCGCTACGCCTTCCAGACCGCCAACGAGGTGACTTTCCCTGTCTCGGGCCCAGGCTCGGTGGGCATGGAGATCTGTTTCGTCAACATGGTGAACCCGGGCGACAAGGTGATCGTGTGCCGCAACGGGGTCTTCGGCGGCCGGATGATCGAGAACGTGGAGCGTTGCCAGGGCGTGCCCGTGGTGGTGGACGACGCCTGGGGGGAGCCCGTGGATCCCAACAAGGTGGAGGATGCGATCAAGAAGAATCCCGACGCCAAGATCCTCGCCTTCGTGCACGCGGAAACTTCCACCGGGGTGCTCTCCGACGCCAAGACGCTGTGCGAGATCGCCCACCGGTATGGGCTGATGACCCTCGTGGACACGGTGACCTCGCTGGGCGGAGTGCCGGTGAAAGTGGACGAATGGGGTATCGACGCCTGCTATTCCGCGAGCCAGAAATGCCTGTCCTGCACGCCCGGGCTCTCCCCCGTGACCTTCAGCGACCGGGTGGTGGAGATGGTGAGAAAACGGGAGGAAAAGGTCCATAGCTGGTTCCTGGACCTGGGGCTGCTCCTCACCTATTGGGGCGACACCACCCGCACCTACCACCACACGGCCCCCACCAACAGCCTGTACGCGCTGCACGAAGCGCTCCTCATGCTGCAGGAAGAGGGACTGGAGCGCGCTTGGGCCCGCCATCGGCGCAACCACCTGGCCCTCAAGGCCGGCCTGGAGACCTTCGGGCTCGAACTCCTGGTCAAGCCCGAGTACCGGCTGCCCCAGATGAACGCGGTCAAAGTCCTGCCCGGCGTGGATGAGGCGGAAGTTCGCCGCCGGCTACTGCACGACTACAACCTGGAGCTGGGCGCGGGCTTGGGCGACCTCAAGGGCAAGATCTGGCGCTTCGGCATCATGGGCTACTCCTGCAAGATGGAGAACGTGATGCTGTGCCTGTGCGCGCTGGAGACCGTGTTCGCCGACATGGGGTTGAAGGTGGAATTCGGCGCCGCCGAGGCCGCGGCCTACCACGCCTACGCCAAGAACCCCTCGCCCTTGCGCCCGGGCGACGCCGCCCGGGTGGCGGTGGCCTAGCGGACGTCGCCGCAGCCGTCTTACCCTCCGGGTTCCCGGGCGCATCCGATCGGACTCTCCCCGCCGGTGGAAGCCCTCCGCCTCATCTTGCGCACAGGGCCCGCCCGCGCTCATGCAGCCGCGGGCAGGCTGGCATGTTTCGGTTGGCAAGGGGAAGACTCGCCTCGTTTCCTTTGGAAACGGGCGCGGGCTTCGCGCCGACGCCGACCGTCTTGATATAAGCGCATATTTTTTTTGCGGAAAAGGCGATCGGACGGAAGGCGTCCGTCGCTGGTACGAATCCTGCAGAAGGGGTGGGAACGTATTGTTTAGTCCAGGAGAGAGGTCGCGATGTCCAGAAATGCCACTCAATGGGCCCAGCGCCCCAAGTTCCCCCCGACCCATTACGTGGACACCCGGGTCTATACCAGCGAGGAGTTGTTCCGCGAGGAGATCGACAAGATCTTCAACAAAGTGTGGATCATCGCCTGTCACGAAAGCGAGATCCCCAACCCCTACGATTACCGCACCTTCCGCCACCCGGGGGGTGAGAACCTGATCATCATCCGCGGCGACGACGACCGGATTCGCGCCTTCTACAACATCTGCCCGCACCGGGGGAACGTGATCCTCTACGACCCCTCGGGCAACGCCAAGCGCATGACCTGCATCTTCCACGCCTGGTCGTTCGACTGCCGCGGCAACTGCATCGACATCTCCCGAGGCAAGGAGGGATACCAGGACCGGCTGAAGTTGGAGGACGTGGGCTTGAGGGAAGTGCGCTGCGAGGTGGGCTACGGCGGCTTCGTGTGGGTCAACGTGGACGACAACGCGTGCACGCTGAAGGAATACATCGGCGACGCGCTCTCCATGCTGGAGCCCCACATGCAGGAGCCGCTGGAGGTGTTCCACTTCCACAAGGCCGTGGTGAACACCAATTACAAGTTGTGGCACGACACCAACAGCGAGTTCTACCACGACTACATGCACTACTTTAACCGCATCACCGGCATGCTCCAGCCCGGCTATTTCGACCGCAAGTACGTGGGCTATCCCAACGGCCACGCCTCGGTGGGCTCCATGGAGATCAAGTACGACAAGTACGAGGGCAGCAAGGACCGCAAGGTGGGCTGGCCGGGGCTTGCGCCGGGGGGGTGGATCCTGATCGACATCTTCCCGGGAATGACCTACAACCTGCGCACCTCGGTGTTGCGCATGGACACGGCCATCCCGCTGGGCCCCAATAAGGTGATCATCGAGTTCCGCGGCCTGGGGCTCAAACGCGACACGCCCGAGATGCGCGCCGAACGCATCTACGATCACAACATGATCTGGGGACCGTTCGGGCGCAACCTCCACGAGGACCTGCTGGGCGTGCACGGCCAGGGCATTGCCATGCGCGACGAGCGCACCGACAGCCGCTGGGTGCTGCACGGTCGCGAGGAGAACATGACCATCCACGACGAAGGCGGCATGCGCCACTACTACGCCGAATGGAGCCGGCGCATGGGCCGGGCGGCTTACGACCCGTTCGGCGATCGGGGTCTGGCCGGAAAGGCGGCCGCCGCTTAAACGGGGCACAGGGCGCCCGCCCGGGGGCACGGCCCCGCGGGCGGCGCGGCCGGAGCGAGGAGAGCTATGAGCAACGCTAGAACCATGGTCGAAGAGCTGGTCTACAGATCGTGCATGCTCTTGGACGAAAAGGACTTCAAGGGATACCTGGATCTGTGCGATCCGGAGTTTCGCTACACCATCACCGCGTACAGCCCAGAGATCAAGCGGGAGATGACCTGGCTCGAACACGACAAGGCCGGGATACAGACTCTGTTCAACAATCTGCCGCGCCACAACAGCGATCATTCGCCCCTCACCCGCCACGTCACCGTGTACACCGTGACGGTGGACGACGCCAAGAAGGAGGCGCAGGTGGTCTCGGGTCTGCAGGTGTTCAAGACCACCCTGGACGGGGGCATCACGGAATTATTCGGCGTGGGCAAGCTCTACGACACCGTGCGGCTCAACGGGGACAGCGCCAGGCTCCTGCGGCGCAACGTGCGGCTGGATACGCGGATGCTGGGCATCGGCTACCACATTCCATTTTGACCCCGCCGGCGCGCAGCCGCTGGCCATAACGACAAAGGAAGAGGATGAAGGTGCAGGTCAACGCCCGCAACCGGGCGTACCAGTTCGAATGTGCCCCTGGGGAGAAGATTTTGTTCGCGGGCCTGCGCAACGCTGTGGACCTGCCCTACGAGTGCGGCAGCGGCACCTGCGGCACGTGTAAGGCGAAGCTGATCGAGGGGGAGATCCACGACCCCTGGCCCCAGGCGCCGGGCACCCGCCTGCTGAAGAGCGCCCAGGGCGAATTCCTCATGTGCCAGTGCGAGCCGAAGAGCGACCTCTCCATCGAGGTGGCCAACTTCGTCTACTACGCCGACCCGGGCGCCTGTATCCCGGCTTTCTACCACGGGCGCATCGAGTCCCAGGCGCGGCTCACCCATGACGTGCTGGCCTTCCGCGTGGCGCTGGATGCCCCCATGGACTTCGACGCCGGCCAGTTCGTGCTGGCGGAGGCCCCTGCGGTGCGGGGCTTTCGCGGCTACTCCATGGTCAACTTCGAGCGGCGGGCGAGCCGTCTCGAGTTCGTGGTGAAGAAAAAGCCCGGCGGGGGCTTCTCCGAGTGGCTCTTCGACGGGAGCGTGCAAGGGGCTGAGCTTCGCCTCTTCGGGCCCTTGGGCAAGGCCACCTTCTACCCGGGGCTCGGCAAGAACGTCCTGTGCATCGCCGGAGGCAGCGGGATCGCCGGCATGATGTCCATTCTCTCCCGCGGCTGCCAGGAGCGCTACTTTAGCCAGTACAAGGGCTACGTCTTCTTCGGCGTGCGCTCGGCGCGGGACGTCTTCTATCTCGAGGCGCTGGAGGGCTTCCGCCGGGAGTTTCCCGACAACCTCGAGATCACCGTGGCGCTCTCCGACGAGCCGGTGCCGCAGGCGCTCGTCGACCGTTACCCGGGGCTTGCCTTCGACCAGGGGCTGGTGCACGAGGTGGCGGCAAGACGCATGGAAGGAAGGTACCAGAACGTGCGGGCGTATCTCGCCGGCCCGCCGCCCGCGGTGGAGGCGGCAATCCGCATGCTGTTGCTCAAGGCTAAATTGACCACCGACAACATCCGCTACGACAAATTCAGCTAAGGTCCACGGCGTGAGCAAGAAAATGGTATGCCGGGTGGAAGAGGTTCCGCCTGGCGCTCTGAAAGAGGTCGAGGTGGAAAGCGGGCTCAAGGTGCTGGTGGCCAACGCGGGCGGGGACTTTTACGCCTGCCAGGCCATCTGCCCTCACCAGGAGGTGCCCCTGTGCGAGGGCCTGTTCGACGGCGAGGTGCTCACCTGCCACATGCACCTATGGCAATGGGATATCCGCACGGGCGCGCCCCAGGGCCTTGCGGAATCGCCTTTGCAGATCTTCGACATCACGGTGGAGGACGGCGCGATCTATCTCGCGCCGCCGAGCGCCTTGGACTCCTCCGAGCTGTTCAAGGGGCTGCCGCGGGAAACCCTGGCCGCGCTCCAGGCGCTGTGCAGGTCCGAGACCCATCCCGAGGGGAGCACCTTGTACCGGGTTGGAGACCCTGCGGAAGACCTCTATATCCTGGAGAGCGGGCGGGTGGAGTTCTTGATCGGGCGCGACGAGCGCACTACGCCGGCAGGGTTCGTGCTGCGCACCGGCGAAGTATTCGGCTGGGCGGCCCTCATGGACGGGCAGCCGTCCCGGATCGCCCGGGCGACTTGTTTGGAGAAGTCTTCGGTGTTGCGGATGAACGGAAGAGAGGTGCTCAAGGTTCTGGAGTCCGACCCGGCGTCGGGGTATCTGGTGATGCGGCGGCTGGCCGAGCTGATCACCCGTTACCTCACGGCTTCCGGAGCGAAGTAGCAGGCGTTCGCGGCCCGGATCGGAGGCCAGATTCCCGGCCGCCGCTCCGGAACGACAAAAAGTGGAAAAAGCCGCGCGTTCAATCATCCTTAATCCTTAGGAGATAGGAGGGCAAAATGAGCATTTTATCCAGTGAGCGGTTCAAAGCGGGCGCACGGCGGGTATTGGGGTTGGCCGGGGCGGCCGTGTTCGGGCTCTCGGCGAGCGCCGGCCTCGCCCAGCAGACCCTGAGCTTCGGCAAGCCGGGCGAGCCGGTCAAGCTGGTGGTGGGCTACCAGCCCTATTACACCGAGTCCTGGTCCGGCGTGGTGATGCGTGGGAAAAAATTCTACGAGAAATACCTGCCCAAGGGCTCCGAGGTGGAGTTCCAGATCGGCCTCCAGGGTGCCATCATCGTCAACAACATGCTGGCCGGCAAGCAGCACATCGGCTACATGGGGGACATGCCGGCCATCGTGTCCACAACCAAGCAGAACGTGGCCGACATCCGCATCGTCGCCAACCTGGGACTGGGCTGGGACCAGTGCAACGCCTTCCTGGTGCGCACCGACGCGCCGGAGTTCAAGAGCGACAAGGAAGCCATCCAGTGGCTGAACGGCAAGCAGGTGGCGGTGCCTAAGGGAAGCTGTACCGACCGCTTCGCCCAGGCGGTGTTCAAGAAGTACAACGTCCAGCCGGCGGCCTATCTCAACCAGAACATCGAAGTGATCACCAGCGGCTTCCGCGCCAAGAAGCTGGACGCGGCGGTCATGTGGGAACCCACCACCTCCCGGCTGATCGAGGAGGGGCTGGCGCGGCTGGTGGCCACCGGCCGCTCGGCCCAGGAGAACGACGGCGGCTTCCTCGCCATGCGGGCCGATCTGATCCAGCAGCGGCCCGACGTGGTGAAGGCTTGGCTGCAGGCGGAGCTGGACGCCCAGCTTTTCCTGGCCGACCCCAAGAACGCGGCCGAAGTGGTCCGGATGGCTCAGGAGCAGACCACGGGGTTCCCGGCTAAGGCGTTGTGGAGGTCGGCCTACGGCGAGCATGCCAAGGAGGCCGGGGGCGGGCCGGAGCGCATCCTCCTGCACTATACCATCACCCCCGAGGCGGAAGAGCTGATCAAGCGGGCGACGGCCTTCCTCTACGAGATCAAGACCATCAACACGCCGACGCTGCGTCCCGAGGCGGTCATGCCCCAGTTCACCCAGGAGATCCTCAAGGAGCGTGGTCTGAAGGCGCCCATCGGGATCGTCAAAGCCTTGCCTGAATCGGAGTTCCAGGCGGCATTCAAGCAATAAGAGCAACGGTGGCCGGCCGCCCAGCGGCCGGCCACCCCGACCCACAGGGGCGAGAATTACTTCAGCGAAACCCCAGGAGGAGGTAACGGGCATGGAATTGGCCACGAGGACGGTCCGGACGGAGGACACCGTTGGCCTGCTCAAAAGCGCGATGCCGTTCCAGGTGGTCTCCAACGAGATGCTGGAAGCTATTGCGCGGGCGGCGCGGCGAGTCTCGTATAAGGCTGGCGAAGTGATCTATAACCGCGGCGACCGGGCCGACGATCTGTTCGTGGTGGTACGCGGGCGTGTGGAGCACGTCCTCGGGCCGGGGGCCGGCGCCACTAACCTGCTGCGCATTCTGGGGCCCGGCGAGGTTTTCGGCTGGGCGGCACTGCTCAAGAGCCAACCCTACCGGCTGGCCAAATCTACCGCCGTCGAAGATACCGAGTGTCTGGCGATCAACGGCGACGCCCTGCTGCGCATCCTGGAGTCGGACCCGGAGACGGGCGACGTGGTGATGAGCCGCTTTGCCACCATGATCACCCGGGATTTCACCGTGCCGGAGTGGGTGGCGCAACTGCGGCCGGTGGGCCGGCGCGCGGCGCCCCAACAGTTGACGGGGCTGGCGCTCACCATGTTCCGGTTGGCCCAGTGGCTGAGGAGCCCGCGCCCCTATCTCATGGCGATCGGCTTTTCCCTGGTTCTCGGCTTCTGGTACCTGGCGGTGGAAGTATGGAAGCTGCCGCGATTCGAGCAGATGCCAGGGCTTACCGCGGTGGTCAAGGAATGGTTGAGCCCCGACCCGGCCTACGGCCTCTCCATTTATACCCCCGAATACTACCAGCACATCTGGGTGAGCTGCCGACGGGTCGGCATCGCCTTCTTCCTGGCTACCGCACTCGGCGTGCCCTTGGGGTTGTTCCTCGGCTGGTCGCCGAAGTTCAAGGAATACGTGTTTCCGGTGTTCGAGATGCTGCGGCCGATCCCGATCCTCGCCTGGGTGCCCCTGGCGATTCTCATGTTCAAGGGCCTAGAGACGCCGGTCATCTTCCTTACCTTCCTCGCCTCGTTTTACGCTACCGCGCTGAACACCATGCTGGGGGTGCAGTCCATCGACGAGTCCTATTTCCGCGCCGCCTATTGCCTGGGGGCGAGCCGCTGGCAGACTTTCCGCCACATCATCATCCCCGGGGCGCTGCCCTTCATCTTCACCGGATTGCAGATCTCGGTGGGGGTGGCCTGGTTTTCCCTGGTGGCCGCGGAGATGGTATCCGGCCAGTTCGGCCTGGGCTACGTGATCAACAACTCCTACACCACCGTGCGCTATCCCACCATCATCATCGGCATGGTGACCCTGGGCGCGGTCGGCTACATCACCAGCGCCCTGGTGCGGATCGTCGGAGACCACCTGATGCAATGGCGAGTTCGCGAGCTCGCTTTGGGAGGGCAATCATGATGAGGGAGCCGTCCGCCAACTTCGCGCCGCTGAGCCCCACGGGCAAGGGCGCCATCCGCATCCAGGACGTGGTCAAGATCTACGACCCGGACGGGGCGGCGGTGCTGGCGGTGGACCACTGCTCGGTGGACATCGCCCCCGGCGAGATCTGCATGATCGTAGGCCCTTCGGGGTGCGGCAAGACCACGCTCCTCAACGCCATCGCCGGCTTCCACAGCATCAACTCCGGCGCCATCTACCTGGACGGGGAAATGCTGTGCGGGCCAGGCAAGCCCAAGGCGGAGCCGGGGCCCGACCGCATCGTGGTGTTCCAGAACGGTGCCCTCTTCCCCTGGAAGACCGTGCTGGAGAACGTGGCCTTCGGTCCGGTCATGCAGGGCAAGATGACCTGGAAGGAGGCGTGCGAAAAGGCCCGGGGAATGATGGCGGACGCAGGGCTCTCGGGCACCGAGCAGAGCTATCCGGGAGAGCTCTCCTCCGGGGTGCGGCGCCGGGTGGAGATCGTGCGGGCCCTCATGAACGATCCCAAGGTGCTGCTCTTGGACGAGCCGTACCGGGCCTTGGATTCCCTCACCAAGTCGGTGATGCACGAAGCGCTGCTGGAGATCTACTACAAGAACAAGGTCACCATTTTCTTCATCACCCATGACCTGGAAGAAGCGATTTTCTTGGGGCACCGGGTGGTCATCATGACCACGCGACCGTGCAAGCCGAAGAAAATCCTCGAAGTGGACATCCCCCATCCGCGGGATTACGGCGTGCTCACGGCGCCGCGCTTCCGCGAGCTGATGGACGAGACCATGGAGGCGGTGCACGAGGAGGCGCTGAAAGCCTTCGCCGCCGGCGAGAAGGAGGGTTGATCCGTGGACGTGGCAGCGATCAGGAAAACCCTGTTTAGCCGCACCGTGGGGCGCGGCATTGTATCCATCGCGGTGTTCGTGCTCCTTTGGGAGGTCGGCTCGCGCTGGAAACAGTGGTTCGGCTTCGAGCTGCCCTGGATCGGAGCGGTGCCGGCCCCCTCGTCGGTGATCGAGGTGTGGCTCGGGCTGCTCTACGATCTGGGCTACTGGCTGAGCTGGTACAAGAGCACCTTGCGGGTGTTCGCCGGCTTCATCGCGGCCATGATCGTGGGCATCCCCTTCGGGCTCATGATGGCCATCAGCCGCACGGCCTACGGCGTCCTGTTCCCGCCCTTCGAGGTGTTGCGCCCGATCCCGCCCCTTGCCTGGGTGCCGGCCTCCATCATTTTCTGGCCGACCCAGGAGATGTCCATCGCCTTCGTCACCTTCCTGGGGGCGTTCTACACCATCGTGATCAATGTGCTGGGGGGCGCCAAGTCCATCGACGTGCGCTATTTCCAGGCGGCCCGCTCCATGGGGGCGACGCGCTGGAACGTGTTCCGTCGCATCATCCTGCCCGGCACATTGCCCTCCATCGTGGTGGGGGCGGCGGTGGGCATGGGCATCACCTGGGAGGTGGTGGTGGCCGCGGAAATGATCTCCGGCGGCGGGGGCGCCATCCAGGCGAGCGGGGCCGGGGGCGGCCTCGGGTTTTTCATCTGGAACTCCTACGTCGGGGGCTCCTACGAGCAGATCGTGGTGGGCATGATCTCCATCGGCATCGCCGGGTATATCTCCAGCGGCATCGTGCGCAAGCTGGGCGAGCTGTCCACCCCCTGGTTAAGGGTCCGGTAGAACTCGGGAGACGCTTCAATGGCAACGGTACTCAAAACGACCTCCAGAGCCGGCCTCGGCAAGGTGCAGGCCGGTGAAATCGAGGTCAATCAGGTCAGCAAGTCCTACGGCGTGGAACGGTTCGCCAAGGAGGTGGTCAAGGATTGCTCGTTCACGGTGCAGCGCCACAAGCTCACCGTGATGATCGGCCCCTCCGGTTGCGGCAAGAGCACCTTGATCCGCCTGATGGCGGGCTTCGAACAGCCCTCGAGCGGCACCATCACTCTGGATGAAAAGCCCGTGAGCGGTCCAAGTCACGACAGACTGGTCGTCTTCCAGGAAACGGCCCTGTTCCCCTGGATGACCACTTACGAGAACATCATGTACGGACCGAAGGCGCGGGGCGAGGACACGCAAAAAAACCGGGAATTCGCCGAGTTCCTGCTGGATAAGGTGGGGCTCACCCAATTCCGCGACAAGTACCCGAACCAGCTCTCGGGGGGCATGCAGCGGCGGGCGGAACTGGCTCGCGCCATGATCAACAACCCCTCCGTGATGCTCCTGGACGAGCCGTTCCGCGGGCTCGACGCCATGACCAAGGAGTTGATGTGGGAGTACTACGCGGCGCTTTTCGAGGAGACCCGTCGTACCAACTTTTTTGTCACCACCGACATCGACGAGGCGATCTTTCTCGCCGACCGGCTGCTTATCATGACCAACATCCCCACTCGGGTGCGAGCGGTGCTGGAAGTGGACGTACCCCGTCCCAGGAAGCTCAAGGATATCGTCGAGAACGACCGGGCCAACGACATTAAAATGCAGGCCCTGTCCCTGCTCCACGAGGAGGCGATGAAGTCCTTCGCCGGGGGCAGCAAGGCAGCGGCGGATTTCGTGGAAGCCTACTCCCGCAGGATAGCGAAACGCTGATGGACTGGCTGCTCAACCGGGAAGTGGTGATCGCCCTGGCGGTGGTCGGAGCGCTGGCGGCGCTCGCCGCCTCCCTGTTCCAGGAGCGGCTCGGGCATGTGCGGACCGCATGGCTCAACCGTTGCGCCTATGCCCTGACCGGTGCCAGCATCATGATTTTTATCGTGCTCGGGTTCCTGACGCCCGCTTGAGAGGGAACGGGCGGGTCTTCGGAAAAAGGGCGAGGAGTCGAAAGTGACGGCGAAGATCATCGACGGGGTGGCCGTGGCGGCCAAGGTGCGGGCGGGTTACCGGGCCCGGGTCGAGGCGTTGAAGGCTCGGGGCGTGGTGCCGGGGCTAGCGGTGGTGATGGTGGGGGAGAACCCCGCCTCCAAGGTGTACGTGGGCAACAAGGTGAAGGCTTGCCGGGAGGTGGGGCTGCACTCGGAGGTGCACAGCTTCCCCGCCGATACTCCCCAGGAAGAGGTGCTGCGGGCGATCGAAGCGCTCAACGCCGATCCGGCGATCCACGGCATCATCGTGCAGTTGCCCCTGCCGCCCCACTACAACATGCGCCGATTGCTGGAGGCCATCGATCTTTCCAAGGACGTGGACGGCTTTCACCTGTACAACGTGGGGGGGCTGGTGATCGGCGACACGGTCTTTCCCCCCTGTACCCCCTACGGCGTGCAGGTGCTGCTCGAGCACACCGGCATCCCCATCGAGGGGCAGAACGTGGTGGTGGTGGGCGCCTCCAACATCGTGGGCAAGCCCATGGCCTTGATGCTCCTGGCCCGGGAGGCGACGGTGGCTATCTGCCACATCAAGACGCGGGAGCTAGCCCAGTTTACTATCCTCGCCGACATCCTGGTGGTGGCGGCGGGGCGGCCCAACCTGATTACTGCCCCCATGGTCAAGCGCGGAGCGGTGGTGATCGACGTGGGCATCAACCGGCTGCCGGACGGGCGGCTGGTGGGAGACGTGGACTTCGACGCGGTAAAGGAGAAAGCGTCCTGGATCACCCCGGTGCCTGGGGGTGTGGGGCCGATGACGGTGACCATGCTCTTGGGCAACACCATCGCCGCCGCCGAGCGCCAGCTCGAGCGAGCGCTCAAGCAAGGCGGAACCCGGGTGGCGGTCTGACGAGCCCGCAGGGCTTCGCGGCAGTCGCTTCTCGAACCGTGGAAGGCAGTCTCGCCACACACCGGCTATAACGTCGTGGCATCCCTTCCGCATCTGCTGACGGTCGATTTGCGAGAAATGGTTCCGTTTAGGCTTTGTTCGATCTCTTTCTCTATTTTTATCGAATATGCTGAGCGACATTGAAATCGCGCAACGTGCCAAGATGAAGCGCATCCGGGAGGTGGCCGAGGGGCTGGGGGTTCCCGAGGACGCCCTGGAGCCCTACGGGCATTACAAGGCGAAGGTGTCGCTCGAGTGGGTGGAAAGCCTCAAGTCGCGCCGCGACGGCAAGCTCATCCTGGTGACCGCGATCAGTCCCACCCCCGCAGGGGAGGGCAAGACCACCACCACGGTGGGGCTAGGCGATGCGCTGAACCGCATTGGCAAGAAAG